>NZ_JANSHF010000011.1:2500-77175 GCF_047461475.1 Synechococcus sp. WC10meta | reverse complement strand
ATCCCTAGCCCTTCCGTCAAGGCAGCGGGCCTTGGCGCGGCCTGAGGGTCGCAGTCGTAGAGGGTGGTGGTGTAGCGGTCGAAAGGCTTATCGTCGGGAGCGGGGTAGATCACCTGCCCGTAGGGGGCAAAGTTTTCCGCTTCAACCAGAGGTGCCTTCAGTTGGCGTAGTTGGCTACTCACCCTGCTTGTCTCCTCTTTGGCCAGCTTTTACCCCTGAGAAGGGATCTCAGCAGGATCTTAAGATGCCGGCAGTAGAATTGGGTGGAAAACTTAGCCCTTGGCAGAGTCCATGGCCATGCGGCGGGATTTACAAGAGCTGGTCATTTCCCCTTTTCTGGTGGAAAACCTTTCTGGGGTACCCATAGCCTGGCTGTACCGACCTCGGCCTATCCGTCGCTGGAAAGACTGGCTGCGCCAGTTCTCCGCCTTTTGGGATCTGCTGGGCCTGCTGTTGGTGCTGGATTTGTTCTGCCGTTTCTTGACCTTTTGGTCAGGGGGATCCCTGCTGACCTTGGTGGGGCGAATTTTGATCCCTGGCCTGCGCAGCAGTTGGGAAAGTTGGCTGGTGGAATGGGGAATCCTGACAGCCATTGCCGCTTTGGGCCAAGCCTATTGGATTTTCCGCAGCCGCCGCATGCCGCTCTTGCTGAACTTGCTAGAAGAAGTAGATCGCTACAATCGGCTCATTCAAGCCATTCACATCAACGATGAATTGGTAGAGGCGGGCAATCCTGAGGCCAAGCTGCCCCAGCGGGATCAGATCATCGAGACTCTGAAGCTGACTCGCAGCGACCTAATCCGCGCCTTGAAAACTGAACGGATCTTGCGGCAGAACAAAGACTTTATTGAGCAGCAAAGGGAGTTCTTCGGCGACGAGCTGGCAGCTCTGACTGCGCTCCAGCTAAGAGAACAGGCCAGCGAACAGTCGCAGCTTTTGGATGCTGCTTTGCAAATTGCCTTGCAGGTGCGCTCCCAACTAAGCCAACTGCAGAACCGGGGAGCAAATTGTTCCCAAGACAAAGATCAAGCTTCAGACAAAGCTCGAGACAAAAAAGATTAAAGCGAAGACACAAGTTACAGCTATTTCGACCAGGATACTGCACTGATATTGAAGTAACCAAAGCCTTGGACTACGGGAAAATCGTTGTGAGGCTCTTTGTCGCCTTGATCTCCACTTTGGGAGAGGGTTCAGATCTGCCTGGAAAAGCGCTGGAGACTGTCGCGAAGCCCAGGGATCTTCCTTCTCGGCAACGCCCTAAAAAATGTCCTGACTCAGCAGCTTAGCCAAGCGCTCCAGGCCCTTTTTGACCCGTCGGGAAACGGTAACGGCACTGATTCCCAGCCGCTCTGCTGTTTCTTTTTGGGTGAGGTCGTAGAAGAAAACAAATTCCAAAATCTGTCGGGTGCGCTCCTCCAGCTTGGCCAAGGCATTTTGCAGGCGGATGCGATCTTCTTCGGCCAGTTGAAAACTGCGGTAGCGCTGATCGGGAATGGTATCCCCTAGAGCAACGCTGTCTTCTTCAACCTGTACGGGAGCATCTAGGCTGAGCAAAAGGCTGTTTTGTTGGGCCAGCTGCAGCTCTCGCCATTCCTGCTCTGTTAGGTTGAGGGCTTCCCTCACCTCCGCCTCAGAGGGAGGACGGCCCAACTCTTGTCTCAGGCGCGCAATTACCTTCTTGGCCTGTCGCTGCAGGGTGGTCCAGCGGCGAGGGAGCCGCACTGCCGGGCTTTTGTCTCGCAGGTAGTGCTGAATTTCTCCGCGAATGTAGGGCATGGCAAAGGAGCTGAAGGCCAGGCCGCGGCTGACGTCGAAGCGCTCGATGGCCTGAATGAGGCCTAGGCAGCCGACTTGTACTAGGTCGTCGTATCCCTCATTGCATTGGTTCCGCCAGTAGTGGGCCTCTTTGCGCACCAATCCTAGGTTTAGCTCCACCAGTCGATTGCGCAGGGCCGGATCCCGAGTTTGCTGGTACAGCCGCAACAGCTCGAAGGTTTGGGTTTTAACATCTCCAGGTCTAGATGCCCTAGGCGCGCGCCCAGTCGGGGATCCAGAACTGCCCATGCTGGATTTGGCCGAAGAGGGGGAAGCCGGGCTTGTCGGCGGCCTTGGGAGGTCAGAATCCTCGAGAGGAGGCTGTTGCGGAGCCATTACTATAGAAACTGCTTTTCTTTGACCAATTGAGCTAGAGCCCCTCAAGGCTGGATCGGCGGCCAAGCAGCTCAAAAGCAGGGGGTGCAAAGCGATACCGATTTTCTGCCGTTGGGCTCAACTGCGATCTACAAGCAGGTCGAGTTAAGTTGTAGCCATAAGAATGCTACCAGGTGTTAGCAGAAACACAATTTTGAGATTTGCTAGGATACTGAAGCGCCCTCAGTTTGACCAGCTTTTCCGCGGCAGTCAACACCCTTCTCCCGGAAACCCTCCGTCTTCGGTGGAAGGTCGGATTGCTATTGCCGGTGTGTCCTCTGGGGTACTCTGGAACTCAGGAAGCAGACGGTGGAGCTGTTCGCGTCAGGGGCGTTGGGCTTTCCTCTAGTCCTCATTCGCGACAGGGGTGCGCTCTCAGGAAGGCTGCAAAACTCGGTTCACCGCGAATGGGATCGAAATAGGGTTCAGAGGCAAGCAGGGGGCGGTAGCGTTCCGGCTGCAGCCGCAGAGCTTGCTCTAGGGCTTGGAGGGCCTGGGGCAGTTGGCCTTCCCAGGCGCAGCAGCAGGCTTTAGCATAGTGGGCCTCTGCATTGTCGGGATCCAGCTCCACGGCCCGGTCAAAGCTCTGGAGGGCGAGCCTGTAGAGGTTCAAGTCCATCAGCACCAAGCCGCGCTGCAGCCAGAGCTGGGAGCGCTGGGGATCCTGGGCGAGAGCGCGGTCGTAGCTGTTGAGAGCTTCCATGCAGTTGCCCAGGCGGTGATGGGCAAAGGCGTGGCCGGCCCAGAGAGAGACCGACTCCAATCCCAGTTGCAGGGCTTGCTCGTAGCTGGCCAGAGCCTCGGCGTAGCGCTCCAGATGCACCAGAGCCAGCCCGCGACTTTGCCAAACCCGGGGATCCTTGGGGTTGAGGTCCAGGGCCTTGTCGTAGCTGTTCACTGCTTCCTGCCATCGCTCTAGAGAGGCCAAGGTCAGCCCGCGCAGATGCCACGCTTCCGCACTGTCGGGGCGGAGGGTGAGAGCCTGCTCGTAGGCGCGCAGCGCCTCTTGGTAACGGCCCAGTTGCCGCAGCGTGTTGGCCTGGTTAAAGCGGGCCTCAAAAAAATCCGGCTTTAGGTGCAAAGCCCGCTCGTAGCTGGCCAGCGCTTCCTGATGACGGCCAAGATCGTCCAGAAGAGAACCTCGGTTGTTCCAAGCTTCGGGAAAGTCCGGCTTCAGCTCTAGGGCGCGGTCGTAGCTGGCCAGGGCGGCTTGCGCCTGTCCCAGTTGGTCGAGGGCGGTGGCGCGGTTGTACCAGGCAATGGGATCCCGTGGCCGGTCTGCCACTGCCTGCTCGAAGGGCTGCAGTTGGGCTGCCTGTTCCGCCGTAAGGGCAGAGAGGTCAACCGCCGTTGCCGGCAAAACAGCTTCTGGAGGAGCAGCCCGCCGCTGCCGCCGCAGCCCCCAGGCCCAGCCTCCCACTAGGAGCAACAGACCCACCCCTAGTACCAGCGCGCCCAGGTCAGTTGAGGCGGTTGCAAGCGGCATGACCCTACATCATCACCAGAAAGGGCAGGGGATCGCTAGGTCCTGCTGGCGAGATCAGCTCAATGCGCTTTTCGCCGGGGTAGGTGCTGGGATCGATCTCAAAGGTAACCGTCAGCGCCTCGGCACTAGCTTGCACCGGCTCTTGGGAGCGCCCCAAGGGATCCCCAAAGCTAACCCGGATCCCCTTGCCCGCCGGGCTGACCCGGATCTCGGTTACCTGATCCAGATGAGATCCCTCCAGGGTACAGACGATGATATCTCCCACAAAGGCCTCCCGCGGCCAACCACGCCGCACGATGGGTCTAGGCATAGTGTTGCTCCCACGGTCTACTTCACCCCAAAACGGCTTTGATGACACAGGGGTTCCGCCATCACCGGCTGCCACCCCTCCGGAGAAGAGGCGGTTTGGGGAAGAGGAACAGCAGGTGCTCGCAGCAACACCTGGCCGTCTGAACCTACACTAACCAAGCGGGGCATTTCTCCAAGGCTGTCAGCGACGGCAAACAGCACCCGTCCTCTTGCCTCGGGATCCCAGCCTAGCAGCTCCGCATAGGCCAAGGCCGGTGGCGGATCCCAGATTTGCACTGGCGGGATCTCGGTTGAGTCTGCCGGCAAAGGCCAGATCACCGCCCGATCCCAGCTTAAGTCTGTCTGGAGCCAGCCCGAGTACTCCTTCACCAGCAAAGTCTTCTCCTGCCAAGCCATGGGCAGGAGCACAGCAAAATCCAGCGGATCCTCAGGATTACCCCCGACTACCGAGGTTTGGTAGAGAACCTGCAGAGCGCGGCTACGGGTGTTTTCGGCAAACAGCACGCTGGTCAACTGGCCTCCGGAGGGGGTGACAACCCAATTTAGCCGCGTGTACACCTGCCAGTGGGAATCCGGAGCCACGAGAGGCTGGCTGCGCAGCAGGCCCACCAGCGTACACTGCCGCTCCTGTGCCTTTTCCTGCAAGTCGTACACCCACTCCCAGGGAATGGGTAAAGGCGAGGGGGAGAAGCTTTCTGGGGCAGCCGTCGCTATAGCCCTCGGCCAGACAGCGCTCCCCCCTGCCCCGATCCAAGCCGCTACCAGAGCCCTCCCCAGTTGCCCCAGCCAGCTTCCCCTGAGCCAGCCCCCCATTTGCCCAACCCTCCGCCTTAGCTGCTGGCTAGGACTTCGCTGACAGCCGCACCTGGACTGACCGGCTGTGGGCGGGTAACCCCTCAGCTTGCGCCAGGGCTTGAATGGCGCCGGCCACCTCTTGCAAAGCCGCTGAGCCGTACTGGATTAGGCTGGAGTGCTTCAGGAAGGTTTCTACCCCCAGCGCCGAGGCGTAGCGGGCTGCCCCTGCCGTGGGCAAGGTGTGGCTGGGCCCAGCTAGGTAATCCCCCACCGCCTCTGGGGTGAAATGTCCCAAGAAGATGGCCCCCGCATGGCGAATTGCGTCCAACAGGGCCCAGGGATCCGCCACCTGAAGCTCCAGGTGCTCCGGCGCAAACTGGTTGGACAAGTTGACCGCCGTGGCCAGATCGGGCACCACCCCAATCAGCCCGTAGTTGGCCACTGCCTTTTCCACCAGGAGGCGATGGGGATGCTCCTCGAGCTGCCTGGCCACCGCCTGCTGCACCTGTTGGGCCAGCCGGAGGTCGGGAGTGAGCAGGATAGCCGCCGCTAGGGGATCATGCTCGGCCTGGGCCAGGAGATCGGCGGCAACGTAGAGGGGGTTGGCGCTCTCATCGGCAATGATCAACACCTCCGAGGGCCCGGCCAGGGAGTCGATGCCTACCGTGCCATACACCAGCTTTTTGGCCAGGGTTACGTAGATGTTGCCGGGGCCGGCGATCACGTCCACCTTGGGGATGGTCTCGGTTCCGTAGGCCAGCGCTGCAATGGCCTGGGCCCCGCCGACGCGATAGATGGTGTGGATGCCCACTTCTTGGGCAGCGACCAGAATGGCTGGGTTAATTCCCTTGCCCCCTAGGCCGTCCGATCCCGGCGGGGTCACCATGACAATTTCCGGCACCCCTGCCACCTTGGCAGGAATGGCGTTCATCAACACCGTACTGGGATAGGCGGCGCGACCCCCCGGAATGTAGAGGCCAGCGCGATCCACCGGGCGGTACTGCTTGCCCAAAACAATCTCGGGGCCAGGAAAGCTTACCCAACTGCTGGGCACCCGCTGCCGGTGGAAGGCTTCGATGCGCTGTTTGGCTAGGCGCAGGGCCGAGAGCAGTTGCGGCGATACCGCCTGGTAGGCCGCCTCCAGCTCCGCCCCCGAGACCTTTAGGTCGGCAACGCTCAGCTCCACCTGGTCAAACTCTGCCGTGTAGGCCAGCAAGGCCCGATCCCCTTGGCGGCGTACTGTCTGCAGGATCTCCCGCACAGTTGCCTCGCGATGCAGGTTTTGGTCTGCCTGGGTGCGCTCCGAGATCCGTCTGAGCTCGGCTTCGGCCTCGGCTAGCTGGGTAACAATTCTCAGCATGGCAACTCCTTTGCCTGGCGTACCGTAGGCAGAGAGCGAGAGAGCCGGCGGCAGAGGGGGCTTTTCCTGCCCTGGCCTCCCGGGCTCCCAGAGAGGGATCCCGTCTGCGCCTAGGGCGCTCCACAGGGGCTATGGTCATAGCTTAGCCTGGATCTTCCGCTCCAAAGAACCCTGCTCCTGCTCCAGCCCTATTCAGAGATCTGTAATGAGGCATCTCCCCTCAGCAGCCAGAACCTCCAAAGTTGGGAACTGTTCCAGGGAGTATTAATTTGCGTTAGGACTATATCACAGTGAGTTATGGTGAAGCTAAAACCGTTGTTGACAAGTCAGTCGCCTGCAGCGATTGCTAACCATGCCCACATCTACTCAGCTTCCCGAAGAGCAAGCCCTTCAGCCTTCGGTGGCAGTGGCCCAGGAGCCCTTCTTGGGGCTGCTGCAGGATCTGGCGCGGGCCTACCAAGCTTTTGAGAACTACGCCGCCGCTCACATCCGCCAGACAGGGCTGACTCCTCCCCAATTTGAGGTCTTGGTAACCCTCGGCAACACCCCTGGCCTGACGATGAACGTCCTGGCTGAGAAAACGCTAGTTACCAAAGGAACGCTGACCGGGATCGTGGATCGCCTGGAACAAAAGGGCCTGGTGCGCCGCGAGGTGCCGCCGGAAAACCGCCGCTGCTTCAGGATTGTGCTCACCGAAGCGGGGGAAAAACTGTTTGCGCAAGTCTTCCCAGCCCACGTGGCTTACCTAAGGGAGCGCTTTCAGAAGCTGGATCCGGAAGAGATAGCCCAGATCCAGGCCTGCCTAAAAAAGCTGCAGTCTATTTTCAATCTCCCTCAGGGGCAGACCGAGAGTTGTTGAGAAGGCCTTCTGCCTACCCTAAAACCCAGAGCACAAAGACGATACCTAGAGTAACGGCGGCAAAGAGGGTGTAGCTAATCCGGCGCAGTGGCTGCAGTTGCATAGCATGCAGCTCCTTGAGCCAACTCAACCCCAGGGACTCCACGAAGCGATCCAGCACCGCCTGCATGGGGTAGGCGTAAACGGATCCCTGCTCTTTGAAGTTCACCAGCACAACTAGCAGCGTGGCGTAGCCCCAGAGGAGACCCCAGAGCGCAGCACTTAACCCAATTAAGATGGGCTCAAGCATTGCAAGCATTACACTTCTTTATCTTTGTGTGGGTGTACCTGCTGCTTGTGTCAAGGGGACGGAGTTTTTTGGGGTGAGGGAATTGATCCCCCTTGAGGCTACCTTCCTCAGGCAGCAGCCTAGAGAGGAGCTCCCGACGGCTCCTAAGGGTCGGCTTTGCTAGCTCTCTTCTGCCCCTTTAAACTGGGAGTACCTGCTCAAAGCTACCCTGTTAACCTCCATGAGTTCTCGCTACCTGCTGCCCCCCGCTGAGTCCAAATCTGTCGGCACCGCCTATCTTCTCTGGGCGTTGGGCATCTTCGGCATCTGTGGTGTCCATCGCCTTTACCTGGGCAAGATGGGCACAGGCATTCTCTGGCTTTTCACCTTTGGCCTGTTGGGAATTGGCCAGTTGATTGACCTGTTTTTGATCCCGGGCATGGTGGACAACTACAACCTTAAGCTAGCCGTCCTGCAGGGATCCCGACCTTCCTCGTCTCCGGCAAAAACTGTCTCAGCAACCCCGCAGCCCCTCAAGGGTCAGGCTTTGATGCGGGAAATCCTACGGCTAGCCCAGCGTCGCCAGGGGATCCTCACCCTCTCGGAGATTGCCATCGAACTGCCTGCTGACTTTGACGAGATTGAAAAGGCGCTGCGAGAGCTGAGCCGACGGGGCATTGCCTCCCCTGAGAACAACCTAACCACCGGCGCAGTGGAATATCACTTCCCTCACCTGTTGCGCTCCCCTGGCGAACCCCGCTCCCTTTGACCACGCCCTACTGGGATCCCAGGAGGCCGCGCTGTTTGGCCAGCCGCATCGCCCGGCGAAAGGCTAGCAACCCCAGGCCAAAGTAGAAAATGCCGCTGGCTAGAGCTACGAGCAGCCGCAGGGGATCCAGACCTGCATCCCGTACCATTACGTCTCGCAGCAGGCCGGCCCCTGCCGTCATGGGCAGCATCTGTCCCAGCCACTTCCGAGCTCCCGACCACTCTTCCGTGGGGGTAGCCAGGAGAAAGAGGAGGCCAAACTGGCTCAGGATCAGCAGTTGTTGAATGCGCTTCCAGATTAAGGCGGCGGATCCCAGTAAAAACGAGAAGCCATAGGCCCCCAGCACCACGCTCAAAAGCGGCAGCACCAAGCTGGGGGGAAAGCGCAGCCGGCTGCCCGTGAGCAACAAAATGATCCCCAAAACGACGACGACAATGGCAAGGCGCAACACCAAGCTGGCACAAGCCCGCGCCAGAAACAGCGTGGCTGCGGAAAACGGCGAGAGCAACACCTGCTCTAGCGTCCCCGTCTGGGCTTCCACCTGCAGGTTGAGGGCAATGTCGTTCACTACAAAAATGACCAGCGTCCAGAGCACATAGCCAATCACCACCGCATCCAGCCGTTCGCCAAACTGGGAAGCTGGCCCTGCCACATACTGAGCGCCAGCAAAAAGGGCATAGAAGAAAAAGGTGGTGATGAGGATCCCGCCCAGGGCTTCTGCCGGATAGCGGATGTACTGGATCCAGGTGCGCTTTAGCTCCGCCCAAAACAGGTACAGCAGTGGCCTCATCCCTGCTTCTTTCCCCTTTTCAGCAGCTTGAGAAAAATGTGGGTGAGATCGGCTTCCTCTCGCTTGACGCTGAGCAGGGGCAAGGGCTTGAGGATCTCTAGCACTTGATACAGAGCCTCCGAGAAGCCCCTAAACCGCAACTGATGAGAGCTGAGAATCTCCACCCCTTGCTGGGCTAGGCGTTCCGCCCGGCTGGGATCCAGCTCCTGTTCCAACTCAATCCGATAAGTACCGGCTGCGCTGGCAAACTGCCGGATCAACTCCTGCGTGGGGGCCTGGACGAGAATCGTTCCTCGCTCGATTACAGCCACTTGGTTCGAGAGCGCCTCAGCTACGTCCAGTTGGTGGGTGGTGAGGAGAATGGCCCGACCCGAAGCAGCAATTTGGCGGATGAGGGATCTCACCGCTTGCGCCGCCTCCACGTCCAACCCCAAGGTGGGCTCATCCAACAACAGCAGAGCTGGCTGGTGCAGGAGGGCAACGGCGATGGCCACCTTCTGCTGCATGCCGCGGGAAAGGGTTTGCACAGCAACCTCCCCTTTCTCCCCCAGGCCCAAGGTCTCCAACAGCTCTAGCCCCCGTTGCCGAGCAGCTTTAGGAGACAGCCCCCGCAGCACGCCAAAGTACTCCAAGTTCTGCAAGGGGGTCAGCCGCCAGTAGAGGTTGCGGTTGCCTTCCAGCACCGCCCCCACCTGGGCCAGCGCTCCAGGCTCAGTGTGGGGATCCCGTCCAAGGATGCGCACGCTGCCGGCATCAGGCCGGATCAGACCAGCGATGATCTTGATGGTGGTGGTCTTGCCTGCCCCGTTGGGCCCCAGAAAAGCCAGGATCTCCCCTGCTGCTAGCGTTAGGGAGACATCCACCACCGCCTGCACTTGCTTGCCTCCCTGCCGGTAGGTCTTCTGGAGGTGGTGCACTTCGAGAACCTTCATGAGACAGGCTCTAGGGAGGCGTTGGGAGCCCGGCTTCCGTCTGGGTCAAGGCCAGGCTCATCTTGTCTAGCCACTGCAAAAGGTTTTCCAGTTGCTGCGCTGGCGCCAGCATTCCCAGCCCCCGCACCGTAACCTTGCCCGGCTGGTAAACCAAGCGAGACTGCACATGAGCTGGCAGGGCTTCCTTGAGACGGTTCCAAGCCGGCTCCTCCATGGGGGTTTCCAAAATAACATGCTCTTTGGCGGGCCTGATGCGGGAAAAGCCCAGGGTGCGGGCCAAAATCTTCAGCTCCATCACCCGCAGCAGTTCCTGGGCAGGCTTGGGCAGGGGGCCAAAGCGGTCTTGCCATTCCTGCGCTATTTGGGAAAGCTCCAGGCGCGATCCGGCAGCCGCCACTTGGCGATAAGCCTGCATTTTTTGCTCCTCGTCAGGGATATAGCTCTGGGGAATCATAGCCGTAACGTTGAGGTCGATCTGGGTGTCCTCCACCTGCGGGATCTTCTGGCCGCGAATTTCTTGGATGACCTCCTGCAGCATTTCTAGATAGAGATCAAGGCCCACCGCATTGACTTGTCCCGATTGCTCCGTTCCCAGCAAATTGCCAATGCCGCGAATTTCCATATCCCGCAGAGCCAACTGGTAGCCAGATCCCAGTTGGGTAAATTCTTGAATGGCCTGCAGGCGTTTGCGGGCCTCCTCGGTGAGGATCCCATCCTCTCGGTAGAACAGCCAAGCATAGGCTTGGATCCCGGCCCGGCCCACCCGCCCTCGCAATTGGTAAAGCTGGGCCAACCCAAACTCCTGGGCATTTTCGATCAAAATGGTGTTGACACGAGGAATGTCCAAGCCGGATTCAATAATGGTGGTGCAGACCAGGATATCGATTTCGCCATTGTTAAAAGCCAGCATGGTCGCTTCCAGCTCCCCTTCCGGCATCTGCCCATGAGCAATGGCAATGCGAGTGCCGGGCACCCATTCCCGCAATTTGGCAGTGGTTTCTTCGATCCTTTCAATGCGGTTGACGACGTAAAAGACTTGCCCGCCGCGATCCAACTCCTGGCGGATGGCTGTGCGAATGACCTCAGGGTTGTAGGGAGAAAGGTGAGTTTTAATCGGGCGCCGCGACGGAGGCGGAGTTTGGATCAAGCTCATTTCCCTCAACCCTGACAAGGCCATATACAGCGTGCGGGGGATAGGGGTAGCCGTAAGGGTGAGCACATCCACCTGGGTTTTGAGGAGCTTGATCTTCTCTTTTTGGTTGACGCCAAAGCGATGCTCCTCGTCAATCACCAAGAGGCCCAAATCGCGAAATTGCACGTCTTTGCCCAAAAGTTGGTGGGTGCCTACAATTACGTCCAGCTCGCCGCTTTTAAGCCGGGCCAGGATCTCTTTTTTCTCCTCGGGAGTGCGGAAGCGGTTGAGCAGGCCCACTTGAATGGGGTAGGGGGCAAAGCGCTCTTTGAGAGTGTGGTAGTGCTGCTGGGTGAGAATGGTGGTTGGCGCTAGAAGAGCTACCTGCTTGCCGGCGGTTACGGCCTTAAAGATGGCGCGGATGGCCACCTCCGTTTTGCCAAAGCCCACATCGCCACACAGCAGTCTATCCATGGGGCGAGGGGACTCCATATCCCGCTTGATCTCCTGGACAGCGCGAATTTGGTCCGGCGTCAGGGGGTAGGGAAAAGACTCCTCAAACTCCTGCTGCCAAGGGGAATCCGGGGGGAAGGCGTAGCCCTCCTGCTCAGCCCGTTTGGCGTAGAGCTGCAGGAGATCAAAGGCCACTTTTTTCAGACTCTTTTTGACTTTTTGTTTGGTCTTTTCCCAGGTGCTGCCGGACATTTTGTGCAGGGCAGGTGGCCCATCGCTGCTAGCCCGGTAGCGCGAGAGGGAGTTGACTTGGTCGGCAGCCACCCGCAGCAGGCCGTCGCTGTATTGAATAACGAGGTACTCCCGGGTTTCGCCGCCGATGGTGAGGCTTTCCAAGCGCAGGAACTGGCCAATGCCATGGGCCCTGTGAACGACAAAATCCCCCGGCTTGAGCAGGTTGGGATCCACCTGGCGAGAGCTGGCCTGGCGGCGCTTGCGCACATAGGTGGGAGTGGCGAGGCTGTGCTGGCCGAAAAACTCCCGGTCGGTGAGCACTACCCACCCCAGCGTGGGCAGCAGGAACCCCTCCAGCTCAGCCAAGCCGGAGTACTTCAGGGCCACCGGCGTGTAGGACTGGAGCTGGCGTTCAATGGCTGGAAAATCTTTGGGGTTGGGCACGTACTGGGCCGGGCAGTCGTGTTCTTGCAGCAAGGCCACCGTGCGGGAGGGCTGGGCGGAGAGAATCCACACCCGCAACTGCTGCTTGCGGTACTCGCGCAGGGTTTTGGCCAGGGATCCAAACTGGTGGGGAGCGGCAGGGACAGGCCGGCTTTTGAGGTCAAGGGCAGCTTCAGCCTCGCCGGCAGGGGCAAAAGCCCGGGCCAACAGGCGGGGGAAGGGATCCCAGTCGGGAGCCGCAAGATCAAAGAGACGGTGGAAGGGCACTAGAGCCGGCTCAGCAGCTTGGGCCAACTGCCACTGCTCCTGGGCGTGGTCTAGCCACTGCCGGCTGTGGGCCTGGCACTGCTCTGGCTCGTCGATCAGGATCAAGGTATTGGGATCCAAATAGCTCAGCAGGCTGGCCGGCGGATCGTAAAGTAGGCCCAGAAAGCGGCGCAAGCCCTCTGGGGGAGGGGACGACTGCTCCAACTGCTGCCGAAGACCCTGGGAAAGCTGATCGGCTTTTTCCTGCAGAGCCGGCCAGAGGATGGGCCCGTAGCCGGTGGGAGTTAGCCAGACATGGGGGATCCCGTCTTGAGAGCGCTGGCTCACCGGGTCAAACTCCCGCAGCCGCTCCAGTTCATTGCCAAACCACTCCAGGCGCACCGGCCATTCGCAGGCCACCGGAAAAACGTCGAGAATATCGCCCCTCTGGCTCCACTGTCCCTCGCTTTCCACCAGGCTTACCCGCTGATAACCTAGACGACTCAACTGCTGCCCCAACTGCTGCGGCGACAGCTCCGCGCCGGGCTCCAGCTTGAGGCAGAAAGACTGAAACACCTCTGGTGGGGGAAGGTGGGGTTGTATGGCCCGCTCCGTGGCCACAATGGCCATGCCCTTTCTGCCCTGGAGACAGTCGGCCAGCACCTGGAATTGTCCCCACACCAACTCCGGCTCCAGGTCAAACGGCTCATAGGGGGAAGCCTCGGAGGTGGGATAAAGCTGCACGCTCTCCCAGCCCATGCCCTCCAGTTGGGCTGTCCAGCGGCCCGCCTCTTCCAGCGTGGCGGTAACCACCAATAGGGATCTCCCTTCCTGCTGGGCCAAAGCCGAGGCGATCAACCCCTTGGCAATCCGCCCCCCTCCCTGCAAAGCAGCCCGTCGCTGGGATCTCAGCCGGACGGCCAACTCTTGCACCAAGCCCGATTGGGCAAGAAAGTGCACCAGTGGGATAAACGACATCTTTCCACCCCAGACTGCAAACTCAAGCCGGGATCCCAATTCTGGCATTTGTAGCCGCTGGAAACCTCAACAAGCCCTTTCCGGAGTGGGAAAGTTAGTTGGCTACCAGCCTTGAGGCTGCCAGGCCGATGCTCCAGGGCTGAGATTTTTTGTATCCCATGTTACAGGAAAAAGCTGGCACTCCCAGGATTCTAAAGTTAACCCTTAGACTTGAACAGCCTGCGCGTTGTCTTGCCCAAGATGTAACCCTAGGAGCAGCGGAAAATAGATCTCCTAAAGTTGTAAAGCTGTACTCATTACAACCCTCCAAGCTTAGGGAAAATTATGTTTCTAGACACCGTCACCCTTTCTCGACTACAGTTTGCCCTCACGGCCATGTTTCATATGCTATGGCCGGTTTTAACAACAGGAATGTCCATCTATCTTGTTGTAATTGAAGGACTTTGGCTGAAAACTCGCAATCTAGATTACTATCGCCACGCTCGCTTCTGGTCAAAGATCTATGTGTTAAACTTTGGCCTTGGCGTGGCCTCAGGCTTGCCGATGGCCTTTCAGTTTGGCATGAACTGGGCCCCTTTTTCTGAGGCGGTGGGCGACTTCTTTGGAACCATCCTAGGATTTGAGGGCACGATGGCCTTTATGCTGGAGGCCAGCTTCCTGGGGATCATGCTGTTTGGCTGGGAGCGGGTGCCGCCAGTAATTCACTGGATCTCGACAATCTTAGTGGCCTTCGGTGCCAACCTCTCCACCTTTTGGATCCTGACGGCCAACTCTTGGCTGCAGACGCCGGCAGGTGGCGTGTTCGTCGATGGGAAATTTGTGGTGCGGGACTACCTGCAAGCTATTGTAAACCCCTTCATGGTCAATAGCTTTCTGCACATGTTTTTTGCCACTTTGGAAACCTCTTTGTTTGTCATCGGTGGCATCAGCGCCTGGTACATTCTCAAGCGGCGGCACAGCGAGTTTTTCTCCCGCTCCTTCAAACTGGCCCTAGTGATGGCGCTAGTGGTGGCCCCTCTGCAGGTGTTTATTGGCCACTTGAGCGCGGAGCAAGTGTATCGCTATCAACCGGCCAAGCCGGCGGCCATGGAGGCCCAGTGGGAGACGCTCCCCGCTGGCGAGAGGGCGAACTGGAGCCTGTTTGCCTTGCCCAATGAGCGTGAGGAGCGCAACGAGTGGGAGGTGAGGATCCCCGGCGCGCTGGGCTACCTGCTCGAGTTCAAGCCCAGGCTGGATCGACCGGTGCAGGGCCTGAAAGCTTGGGATCCCCAAAATCGTCCTCACATGATTGGCCTCATCTACTACTCCTTTAGGACGATGGTGGCCATTGGCTTCTTTATGGCCGGGCTCGTGGGGGCTACCTTGATCCAGTGGTTGAGGGGCAAACTGTCGGCGGAGGCCCTTTCCCAGCAGAAGTGGCTGATGTGGGCTTGGGTCTTCGCGGGCCCGTTGGGCTACATTGCCGTCGAGGCTGGTTGGATTGTCCGCTGTGTTGGCCGGCAGCCCTGGATTGTGTACGGGCAACTGCGCACCGCAGAAGCGGCTTCCCCGCTGCCACCGGGAGAGGTGCTGTTTTCCTTGGTCGGCCTAACTGCTTTGTACACCGTGTTTTTCGTGGCCGCTCTTTACTTCGGCAGCCGCATCATCCGCAAAGGGCCTAACCTGGAGCTGCCTGCCCCCGTTCCAGCAACCCGGCCGGTGATCGTGATCGAGCCTGCTCGCCACGAGCCGGATCGCCGTCCGGCGGAAGCTCGGTAGCGCCGCTGCCCAGGCGACATCGCAGTTGGGAACTGTCTCGAACTGGCCTGGCTAGGAATACCTAAAGCGGAGGGAAGGGCCATGGAATCTTTCGAGCCTTTACAGCAGTTTCTGCCTCAAGTCTGGTTTTTTATCCTCGGTCTATTCTTCTTTCTCTATGTTCTGCTCGATGGATTTGACTTGGGGGTTGGCATCCTTTCCCTGACGGCTTCCAGCGAGACGCGCCGCAGCATTCTCATGACCAGCTTGGGCAATGTTTGGGATGCCAACGAGACGTGGCTGGTACTCATGGGGGGATCCCTATTTGGAGCCTTTCCCCTCGCCTACGCCACCATCCTCAATGCCCTCTACATTCCGCTAGTGATCATGGTGGTGGGCCTGATCTTGCGGGCTGTCTCTTTCGAGTTTCGGGAGAACGCCAACAACAAGCTGGTCTGGAACCTCGCCTTCGGAGTGGGCAGCTTTTTGGCAGCCTTGGGCCAGGGGTTTGCCTTGGGCAGCGTCTTCGAAGGGATCCGGGTGGACGAAGCCGGCCACTTTGCCGGCAGCCCCTGGGACTGGCTGACCTGGCGCACGGTGTTGGTGGCTCTTACCCTGATCCAGGGGTATGTTTTGATCGGCTCTGCTTACTTGATTGTGAAAACCACGGGGGAAATCCAGAAAACCTATTACAGGACGGCCACCATCGCCACGTGGACAACTTTGCTGGGGGCAGTGTTTATTACCATCAGCACCCCCATTATGTCGGAGCAGGCGCGCTCCCAGCTTTTCTCGCCGCCTCTTTTCTATGTCTTTGCTGCAATCCCCCTTTTGGGGCTTTTGTTGGTGGCTCTGTTGCTGCGCAGCTTGCGCCGCCGAGAAGAAAATAGCCCTTTGGTTTACACCTTCCTCATTTTTGCCCTTTCTTTTATCGGCTTGGGGTTCATGATTTTCCCCAACATCATTCCTCCCAGCGTCACCATCTACGAGGCGGCAGCTTCTCCCAGTTCGCTGGTGTTTATGCTCACCTTTATTGGCTTTTTGATTCCGGTGATCTTGTCCTACAACATCTACAACTACGTGGTGTTCCGGGGCAAGATTGTAGTGCAAGAAACAGCGGCAGAAGAGGCCAAAGTTCCAGAGCCAGTTTAGGTTGGCCCAGAGTCGAAGGAATAACCCCGCCCATATGCCAGGCGGGGCAATTTCTACTAGTTAAGGGCTCACCCAGCGAGGCTCTCACTCCCGCTTGAGCCATTGCCGGATCTGCTCGGCAGCCACGTCGCGACCTCCCAAGCCAAAAGCCAAAGCCACAGCCACGGCAATGGCGCCCAGCACCAGGCCAAAGGCCAGCACCACAATATCGGTGGCTACGCCCATCTGCTGCAAGGCCATGGCGCCAACGAAAACCAAAATGGCTACCCGCGCCGCCTGCGCCAGCACTCCTGAGGAGGGGTTGCCGAGGCTCTTAATCATAGAATGGGCCAAATTGGATAGGTAAAGACCGATCCCAAACACCAAAGCGCCGATGAGCACCCGCCCGGAAATGACCAACAGCCCCTCTACGATGTCGGTCAAAGCAGCAAACTGCAGCAGCTCCACCGCCGGCACTGCCCCGAACAAGACCACGCCCACCCAGACCACCAAGCCGGCAATCTCAGAGGGGGTGCGCCGCTTCACCAAGGTTGAGGGATCCCCTTCGGCGGCGGGAGCTTCAGGAGCAGGGGCCGAGGGCAAACCAAGGCCGGCAGCCAAGCGGTCGAAACCGATTGCCTGCAGCAACTGGGTCACCAAGCCAGCCAAAAACTGCCCCAGCCAGTAGAACACGGCCAGGATGAGAGCAGATCCTGCAATCCGGGGGATGGCCCGCAACACCTGCTCCAGCATCGCCACCGCTGGATCGGAGATGGCCCGGATTTCCAGGGCCTTGAGGGCGGCAATCACTGCCGGGATCAACACCAAGACGTAGGCCACTGTGCCCACCGTTTGGTCCAGCTGGGGAATGCCAAAGCGTGCCCCCAAGCGGTTAGCTCCCGCTGCCACCAACAAATTGGAAACGATCCCACGCACGATGCGAGCTAGCAACCAGCCCAACACACCGATGATGAGCGCTCCCAAAATGCGGAGTACCATCGACAGGATTTGATCCAGCAGGTTTTGCACTGGCTGCAGCGGCCCCCGCAGGTTCAGCGTGTCCAGGATGAGCGATAAGAAGAACAAGAAGATCAGCCAGTAGAGGGCGTCGCCTAGAGCTTCATTCAAGAGAAAGGGAGCGACCTCAGCGCCTCCCTCCGGCTTGGCAGCAGTTCCTTCCGCAGCCGCCTCCGGTTGGAGGGCTTGAGCCAGCCGCTCATCCAAGTTAAAGCGCCGCAGCCCTTGGATAACTGCCAGCCGGGCAACGGTGGCCACCGCCCAGCCCACCCCTAGCAGCACCAGCGCCCCGCCCAGCCGCGGCAGATAGGCGAAAATCTCTCCCAAAAACTTGTTGAGCGGATCGGAGACAGCCTGAAGCTGGAGAGCATTCAGCACCGCTACCAACACAAAAGCGAGGATAATCCAGTAAACAGCAGCAGCCACCCAGCGCTCAGTTTGCGGCGGCCTCTCGCCGGGCCTCTGGCCCATAATCCAGGTGGCCAAGCGGCTATCAAGCTGCGTCCGTTTGAGCAGCCCCCGAACGCCGAAAGCCACCACCGTGGCCACGATCCAACCCAGAACTAGAATGGCAATCGCCGCCAGTAGATTGGGCATGAAATCAATGACTCTAGCCCGAAGATTGACAACAAAAGAGACGGCTTCATTGCGAAGGTCGTTTGCAGGGGTTTCCATGATTACCCTCACAGCATGAGATGTTCAAAAGAGTAGGTTAGCCTGAAGCCCTTCTTTGGGCAAGCTGGCCTGGGAGAAAGCCTCAAGCGTCAAGCAGAAACGCTGAGTCTTGCAACAAAGCTTTACATCCATTCCCAGGATGCCGATGGTTAACCAAAGCTCCAGGGCAAAAGTTCAAGGTTCAGGCGTATAGAGGAAAACTTTTGCTTTAGAACCCTTTGCTTCTCCTCACTTAAATTGGTTTTTTCCAATACACCAGCCCATCCTCTCCGTTGTAATAGCCCTTGCGGCGTCCCAGCAATTGAAACCCTGCCGATTCATAGAGGCGGATGGCGGCCTGGTTAGAAGCCCTCACCTCCAACGTGGCCCAGCGACAGCCTGCTGCCCTGGCTTGGCTCAACAGCTCCTCCAGGATCCTTCGACCCAAACCACGCCGCCGATGGGCAGGATCCACCGCCAACGAGATGATGTGGGCTTCTTCTTCGATGCGCCAGAGGATGCCAAAGCCCACCAGCGTCCCTGGCGAGGAAAGCAGGGATCCGCAAGCGCCTTCAGGTTCTGCCACAGCCCCAATCACCAGGCTGGTGGGTCGTTCCAGCTCGGCCCGGTAGCCCTGTTCTCCCCAGTGCCCGCCATAACAGCGGCGATCCAGCTCTAGCAACTGGGGCAGGGCGGCAATGTCAAGCACCTGCAGCCGGTAGCCCATGGAGCTTAGTCTCGCCCTTTGCAGAACTCAGCCAGCCACAACTGCCCAAAGAGCTGGAGCTTGCAGTCGATCCCTCTCAACACCGCGGAGCGCTCCTGGGGGTCAAGATACTGGGCTACCGCTGCATGGCCGCCTCAGGGCTTGGAGGGCTGGAGAAAGGGTGGGCGCTTGGCTCATGACTGCGGATACCAGAGGGATTCGAGGGTGTGGACAAGGGCCGCTGCCTGCTGCGGCGAAGGGGCAGTTGGCAGACAGACGGTAACATGGCCCAGCTTGCGCCCCGGGCGGGCGGGGGTCTTGTGGTACCAATGCACGGTGGCATTGGGGATCTCCGCCAGGCGCTGCCGCTTCTCGGCATAGTCGCTGGTGGAGTGCTCGTAGCCCAAGAGGTTGACCATCACCGCCCCCCCACACTTGAGGGAGGGATCCCCCAAGGGAAGGCCAAGGATGGCCCGCAGATGTTGCTCAAATTGCGAGGTGTAGCAGGCTTCCAGGGTGTAGTGGCCGGAGTTGTGAACCCGCGGCGAGATCTCGTTGATCCAGATCCCAGCCTTGGGATGAGGCGGCGGCACCCAGAACAACTCGATGCCGAACACCCCAACCGCTTCTAGCTTTTCCATCACCTTAACTGCCAAGTCCCGGATCTCGGCCTCGACCGTTGGGGGGATGCGGGCAGGCACGAGGACGTGGCGACAGATTTGGTTAACCTGAACAGTCTCCACTACGGGGTAGACCCGGATCTCCCCCGTCAGCCCCCGCGCCACCATCACCGCCAGCTCCCGCTCAAAAGGGATCCACTCTTCCACAAGCAGCGGGATCCCCCTGTACTCGGCAAGGGTCTGTTGCAAAGCCGCGCGATCGGGCAAGATGCGGGTGCCCTTTCCGTCGTAGCCCTGCCGCCGCCGCTTGAGCACCAAGGGAAAGCTCAGGCTAGATAGATCTGCCGTCTCTGCCGGCCAAAAAGACGGCACCGGCAACCCCAGCTCTGCCAGAAACTGCCGCTGGCGCAACTTGTCTAGCAACGGCTCCAGGGTGCTAAGGCGAGGGCAAAAGCGGGATTCTTCCGGATCCAGCCTTTTTAGCTCCGGCAGCAGGATGAACTCGTTTTCAAAAGTTACCACTGGGCAGCGCTGCAATAGCTGCGCTGTAGCCTGGGTGTCGGTTACAGCGCCCCAAACTACCCCATCGGCCACCGCCACTGCCGGATCGGTGGGGGCAGCCGCCTGCACAATCAGCGGAATCCCCAGGGAGCGGGCCGCCAAAGCCAACATCTGCGCCAACTGCCCCCCGCCGATTACCCCTACGGGCCGCATCTGGGTTTGGGACTTCACTTCTATACTGAGAGGAGAAGCACCGTCTAGTCTACCGCCCTTGGCCCCTACCTCTAGGGCAAGGAGAAGCACTGTGGAGTCATCCAAGCTAAAAGAACTCATCGACCGGGCTTTGCAGGACAAGATCCTCACCCGCGCCGAGCAACAAGAAATCCTCCAGGCAGTTACCGCCGATTCCCAGGTCTCACCGGAAGAACACGAACTGCTGGAAATGATTGTGGAGCGCCTCAACAGCGGCGAGATTCGCGCCGTGGATTGATTCCTTTTCGAGTCTTGCCCAAAAGTAAGTGGCAGCTTGGAAGCAAGCAGTTGTCAGCGCAGCTCCAAAGGGCTGGGATAGACTGGAGATCCCCTGGCTCTATCTAGCATGCTGCCGCCATGAGTTCTCGCTCCTCAGACTGGTTTACGCGGGCACGCCACTTCTTTTACGGCACAGCCACTGCCCTGGTGGAGCTCCTGGAGGATCCCCAGAAGCGCGCCGAAAGTTTCGGCCGTCTTTCTGGCGACTGGGCGGCGCTGGCTGCAGAGCTGGAGCAAAAAGGAGAGCAGATTGAGCAAGAGGCTGTTCGCTACCTTAAAAGCCTCCGCCATGAAGCCACCAAGGCTCCTGGCCCAGCCGTAGAGAGCCAAACACCGGCCCCCCAGAGCGGCTCCCCAACCGCCACCATCTCCAAAGAAGAAATGGGCGAACTGATGGAGCTGATCCACCAGATTGAGTCCTTGCGCCTGGAGCTAGAGCGGTTGCGCACGGAACCCTGCTCGGATGCTGGCCTTTCTGCTTGATCCCAACGCCCGTGCGGTTTGACGTTGTTACCCTTTTCCCAGAGTTTTTTGAATCGCCCTTGCGCATTGGCTTAGTGGGCAAAGCCCTACGGCAAGGGATTGCCGAGGTTCATCTCACCAACCCGCGCGACTTTGCCGCCGATAAGCACCGCCGGGTCGACGATGAGCCCTATGGGGGCGGGGTAGGCATGGTGCTCAAGCCAGAGCCCTTTTTTGCTGCTGTCGCCTCCCTGCCTTGCCTGGATCCCCGCGAGATCATCTTGCTCACGCCCCAGGGACAACCCCTAAACCAAGCCCTGCTGCGGGAGCTGGCCCAAAAGGCCCAGCTCATCCTGCTCTGCGGCCAGTACGAAGGTTTTGACGAGCGGATCTGCCAGTATCTAGCCACTCGCGAGGTGTCGCTAGGGGATTTTGTGTTAACAGGGGGGGAGATCCCGGCACTGGCCTTGATCTACGGCGTGATCCGTCTCTTGCCTGGCACGGTTGGTAAGGTAGACTCTTTGAAGAAGGAGAGCTTTGAGGAGGGTCTGCTCGACTATCCTCAGTACACCCGCCCAGCCGAGTTTCTGGGGTACAAGGTGCCCCAGGTGCTCCTTTCAGGTAACCACGAGGCCATTGCCCGATGGCGTCTGCAGCAGCAGTTAGTACGCACCTGGCAACGACGGCCGGATCTGCTGGCCAAACGTCCCCTCACCCCCGAAGAACAACAGTTGTTGGCTGAAGGCCTGGCCGAGCAGCGCACTGAGGTGGAGAAACAAGATGCGCGTGAACTGTCTCAACTCCCTTCTCAGCCTTGCTGACCATGGGGCTAGGATTCTGGGGCTGCTGCTGGTAGGGATCCTGGCTAGTCCGGGGCTTGCTCTAGCCCAAACTGCCCAAACTGGAAGTGGCAACGAGGCCATTTATCGCGACGGCAGAACCCCGCTGTTCAACGGCTCCAGCCTTGATATGAGCGATCTCTTCCGGGCTGCTGAACTCCTCTCCCGCCAGAGGGCCACCTCCCGCTGGGACAGCCGGGCGGCCATCGATGCCGCAGTGGAGCAGTTTAACCAATCCCGCCGTCGCCCCTTGCTGTTTTCGCCGGGAGCAGGGAGATCCAAAACCCCTCTTGCTCGCTAACTTAGCTCCCCTCCTCAACCTAACCTGTGTTAGGATCGCAAGGCTATTCTTGTGGGCGCTAAGCAATAGCGCCAGGTTTTCGGGATCCCCTAGGAGATACTGCCGTGGTTAAGAGTACCCCCTCCAGCAAAACCGATAGGGAGCAGCACCTGGATCCCGCTAGGCGGGGTCACTCCAAGGACAGTTCCACCGAGTCCAAGGGGATCTCGGGCTTCCTCCAAGAGACGCGGGCCGAACTGGCCAAAATTGCCTGGCCAAGCCGTCGACAATTGGTTAGCGAATCCATTGGCGTTTTGCTAATAGTGCTGGCCTTCGCCTCATTTATTTACCTGGTTGACCAGCTGTTTGGCTGGGTAGCCACTCAACTGTTCTCGTAGCTTTAGGCAGGGGAGGGGAGAGGAGGTGAAGTATGAGCCCAGGGTTAGAGCAGCGGCGGAGACGCCGCAGAGACTACGTTGAGCCCCTAGAAGCTGCGGAAACAGAAACGACGGCGGAAGAAGGGGAAGGTCAAAGCCAGTGCAACTTGCGCTGGTACGCTGTCCAGGTGGCTGCTGGCTGCGAAAACAAGGTTAAAAGCACTCTCCTGCAGCGGGCAGCAGCCCTGGATGTGGCCGATCAAATCGTCGAAGTGGTGATCCCAAAGCGGGTGGGCTTCAAGCTGGATCGATCCGGCAAGCGCCAGGAGCAAGAGGAAAAGATTTTCCCCGGCTATGTGCTCGTGCGCATGGATCTCAACGACGACACCTGGCGGGTGGTGAAAACCACTCCCAATGTCATCAACTTCGTTGGCACGGAACAGAGACGGCCCTATGGTCGCGGTCGGGGGCATGTGACACCGCGGCCCCTCAGTCCCAGCGAAGTTCAGCGCATCTTCAGCACCGCTGAGGTGGAGGCGGTGCCCCTCAAGATTAACCTGGCCCCTGGGGATCGCATTGAGGTGCTGTCTGGCCCCTTCCAGGGGTTCTACGGCGAGGTGGTGGATGTCAGCCCAGAACGGGGCAAGCTCAAGGCTTTGATCTCAATTTTTGGGCGGGATACTCCGGTAGAATTAGAGCTTGGTCAAGTGCGAAAAGAGGTGTAACTGCGTCGCATGGCTAAGAAACTGGTGGCAGTAGTCAAGCTGGCCATCCAGGCGGGCAAAGCCACCCCCGCCCCCCCCATTGGCCCCGCCTTGGGTCAGCACGGGGTCAACATCATGGCCTTTTGCAAGGAGTACAATGCCAGAACGGCGGATCAGGCGGGCATGGTGGTGCCGGTCGAGATCTCCATCTACGACGATCGCAGCTTCACCTTTGTCCTCAAGACGCCGCCAGCCTCGGTGCTGATCAAGAAAGCCCTTGGCATTGAGTCAGGCTCCAGCGAGCCCCACAAAGTCAAGGTGGGATCCCTGACCCGCGCCCAACTCCGCCAGATTGCCGAGCAGAAGCTGCCAGATTTGAATACCAACGATGTGGAGGCGGCGATGAGAATCATTGCCGGCACTGCCCGGAGCATGGGAGTGACGATAGTTGACTAGGGCTCTGCTAGCCCAGCTTGTTTGTCGTTTTGGGGGAGAGAAGTTCTCGCCAGAACCCCGAGGAGAAGTTATGGCTCGAAAACTGTCCAAACGCATGCAGGCTTTGCGGGAGAAGATCAAGCCCATCCCCTATCCCCCCGCAGAAGCCATTGCCCTCATGAAGGAGACAGCCACTGCCAAATTTGACGAGGCGGCTGAGGTTCACATTCGCCTGGGGATCGATCCCAAATATGCTGACCAGCAGCTGCGCTCTACGGTGGTTTTGCCGCGCGGCACCGGGCAAGAAATTCGAGTAGCGGTAATTGCCCGCGGCGAAAAGGTGGTGGAAGCCCAGAATGCTGGGGCTGACCGAGTGGGGTTTGAGGATCTCATCGAGGAAATCAGCAAGGGCGTGATCGACTTCGACCTGCTGATTGCCACTCCCGATGTGATGCCCCAGGTGGCCAAGCTGGGGCGCCTGTTGGGGCCGCGCGGCCTGATGCCCTCTCCCAAGGGGGGAACGGTTACCATGGATCTGGCCCAGGCAATTAAGGAGTTCAAGGCCGGCAAGCTGGAGTACCGGGCGGACAAAACTGGCATTGTCCATTTAATCTTCGGCAAGTGTCAGTTTCCGGTTGAGGCGCTGCTGGAAAACCTAAAGGCGGTGCAGGAGTCGATTGACCGCAACCGTCCCCCTGGGGCAAAGGGCAAGTACTGGCGAACTATGCATATTTGTGCTACGATGGGCCCTTCTATTGAAGTTGACGTTAATGCCCTGCGGGAGTTAAAGTTGGTTGCCTAGGTCTGGCGTAATAAGGTAAGTTGACTAGGGCAAATTTTGGCCAGGGAGGGAGCCAAACGGGAAACCTTTCCACAGTTGAAATAGAGAGCCGAAGACAGCAGGCGCCAAGTGGCTTAATCTCCTGCCGAGGCTTGGGTAGAGTGGGAAAAATTCCCGAAGCTTATGCTTGCCCAAATGCGTCTCGGCGGAGGCTGGGGCGCATTCCTTTTGCAGTGGCAACCACATTACAGACAATCGAGGAGGTGAGCGCGTGGGCAAGCAATCCTTAGCAAAGAAAGCAGAGGTAGTCGATGAGGTTCGATCCCTGTTGCAAGCTAGCCAAATGGTGCTGGTCATCGACTACAAAGGTCTAACCGTTGCTGAGATGAACCAGCTGCGGGCGGAGCTGCGCAAAGCAGACGCCGTCTGTATGGTGGTTAAAAATACCCTGATGCGGCGGGCCGTTGCTGACCTTAAGGCTTGGGCAGGGATCCTGCCTTTCTTGTCCGGGCCAACGGCTTTTATCCTGATCCGGGGCAATATCGCGGCGGCCCTGAAGGCGTATCAAGACTTTGCCCGGCAAACCAAGAAGACTGAGTTTCGCGGTGCTGCCGCTGAGGGGCTGTCTCTGACCTTGGATCAGGCCAAGGCCATTGCTGACCTGCCGCCTAAGGAGGTGCTCCTGGCCCAAGTGGCAGGCAGCCTTAAGCTAGTAGCCACCCGACTGGCGGTTGGGCTCAATGCTGTGCCTAGCCAGGTGGCCCGCGGTATCCACGAGATCCCGGCCTCGCTGGCGCGGGCTGTGCGAGCCATTGCCGACAAGGAGGCGGCCTGAAGGCAGCCGCTTCGAGGGGCCAACGGCCCTCTTCCACCCTATTGCTTGTTTACCCAAGGAGACACAACCATGGCTTCAGAGCGTGTTCAAAGCATCCTGGAAGAGCTGAAGACCTTGACTTTGTTGGAAGCTGCCGAGCTGGTGAAAGCCATTGAAGAGACCTTTGGCGTCAGTGCAGCTGCACCGGTAGGCGGCATGGTCATGGCTGCTCCCGTGGCGGCAGCAGCGGCATCGGCACCAGCAGCGCCGGCTGAGCCGGTAGAGGAGCAAACGGCTTTTGATGTCATTCTCGAGGCTGTTCCTGCCGACAAGAAGATTGCCGTTCTTAAGGTGGTGCGCGAGCTAACCGGCTTAGGCCTAAAGGATGCCAAGGATCTCGTGGAAGCTGCTCCCAAAGCAGTTAAGGAGGGAGTCTCCAAGGAGGAGGCCAACGAGATCAAGAAAAAGCTGGAAGAGGCCGGCGCCACGGTTAAGATCAAGTAGTCGGAGGTGGGGAAGAGGCGTTTTTTTCCCTGCTCTCTGCCGAAGCTGCAAAAGAGGGGAGGGGCGGTTTGCCCCTCTTTTTGGCTAGTTTCTACCCCTCAAAACGGGTTGCCGGGGGGCTCGCGGGGGCTGCAACTTCGACCAGCGCTCATCGCCGGATGGGGAAAGAGCCCTCGTCAGGAGGTCGGAAACCATTACAATGGGTTACGGACGTTTGCCACCACCCCCCATGGACTTCGGAGTCGGATTTCTCTCCAACAATGTCATGCTGCCGATCCTGGATTTTTTCTACGGGATCGTGCCCAGCTATGGTCTGGCCATCATCTTTCTGACATTGGTGATCCGCTTTGCCCTCTACCCCCTCAATGCCGGGTCCATCCGCAACATGCGGCGCATGAAAGTCATTAGCCCGGTGATGCAGCGGCGGATGCGAGAGATCCAGGAGAGGTACCGCGACGACCCGCAAAAGCTGCGCGAGGCCCAGGCCAAACTCTACAGCGAACTAGGGGTTAACCCGCTTGGGGGGTGCCTGCCGCTGCTTATTCAAATGCCAGTGCTGTTTGCGCTCTTTGCCACGCTGCGGGGATCCCCTTTTGCGGCGGTAACCTACGACGTCAACCTGCAGATCTTGCCAGCAGAGGTGGCGGCTGAGGTGGTACCCACTCCCTACGTCAGCTCCAGCAAGAACATCTTCGTCGCCGACTCAGTCCACAAGCCGGTGGTGCTGGTGGTGCCTAAGGGTACCAAGGTTGCCGTAGGGGAGCAGGTGCAGTGGATGCTGCAAGGGCCAGGGGGCAAACCCTTCGAGCAACTGGTAACAGAAGCGGGGGGAGACCCCAAGCTGTTGCAGCCAACTTGGAGGATTGTCAAGGGAGAGGAGCGGGTCCAGCTCCAGCCCGATGGCACCTTGCTGGCCCTGCAGCCGGGGGAGGTAGCGCTGCAGGTCTCGATTCCAGGCTTGGCCTCAGATACCGGCTTTCTGTTTATTGATAAGCTGGGCCGCGTTGGCGCTTTTGACCCCGATGGAACCATCCACTGGGATATCATCGCCATGGTCGCCCTCTTTGGCCTTTCCATCTACCTCAACCAGGCCCTGACCAATACCGGCCAGGAGGATCCCAGCCAGAGCTCGATGGCCCGCATTACCCCGGTGCTGTTTTCGGCGATGTTTCTATTTTTCCCCTTGCCGGCTGGGGTTTTGCTCTATATCCTCGTCTCCAGCATTTTCCAGACGCTGCAGACCTTCTTGCTCTCGCGAGAGCCTTTGCCAGAGAGCCTGCAGCAGTTGGTGGAAGAGGAACGGCGCCGTGCTGCCCAGGTCAGTAAGGAGGTAGACCGAGCAGTAAAACCCAAAGCCGCTGGGGGAGCTCGGGAATCTTTGCCCTTTGAGCCCTAAGCAGTCCTCTGGCCGCTGGGTGGGTGGGCTTGCAGTTAACTGGTTGATAGTCTTTCAGCAGTTGGAAGCTGTTGGGATGAGCCACCCTGAGTCTTCTACAGGTTCCCCAAGGGGAGCCGCCGCTAAGAAATCCCACCCGCAGTTTGAAGAGACCGCTGCTCCTTTCCAAGCTAAGCTTTCTCCCGCCGAGCAGCGAGAACGGGCTAGAGAGTGGTTGCAGCAGGTGCTATCGGCCATGGGGATACCGGCAGCAGTGCGGGTAGTGGGCGAGGTGATTGAAATTGAGGCCAGTTCTCTCACGCCTGTGCAAAAGCAAGTCTTGCTTTCCAAAGTGCCCCCAGGGCCCGTCCCCAAGGAGACTAAAGTTGACGAAGAGCGTACCCCAGTAGTGCTGGATGCTTTGCAATATCTGGCCAACACCCTTCTCAACCTCAACCAGCCAGAAGACCAGCAACAACCCTATATCTTGGACTTAGACGGCTATCGAGAGCGCCGCTTGCAGGAGTTGAAGGCTTTGGTGGCTACGGCGGTGGAGAAAGTGAGAGCAAGTGGTCGGGAGTACGAGTTTCCCGAGCACCTTTCGGCTGCCGACCGGCGGCAAATCCACACGCTCCTCAAAGACCCTGCCTATGCTGACCTAGAAACCTTTAGCCGAGGTAAAGAGCCGGATCGCCGCTTGGTCATCCGCCGGGCTCCGCGCCGGGGTAAGTGAGGGCGCAGCTAAGGGACCCCAACTGTCTGGAGGGAAATGGGGCTATGCTGAAGCCAATTCGTCTATCCGAGCTGCGGCAGCTGCCTGGCCAAACCCAGGAGGTACGGTTTCGGCAGTTTTTTGCTGGCTTTGAGAGCCTGACACCGGTGGAGGGATCCCTGCGGGCCAGCCACCGAGGACACTTTGTTGAGGTAAAGGCCCAGGCCCGCACCATCGTGACTCTCACTTGTCACCGCTGCTTGCAGCAGTTTAACCACCGGCTGGAGCTAGATGTTGAGGAGATCATTCTCATTCGCGAGCCCAACTCTGGCCCTCCACCCCTGGAGCTGGAACTGAAGGAGGAAGAGGATCTGCTGGAAAGCTTGCCCCCCAACGGTGAGCTGGATGTGGAGGACTTGATGCGCCAGTACCTGCATTTGGAGATGCCCACCCAGTTGCCCTGTCGCCCCGATTGCCTAGGTATTGTGGTGGAATCGGCTGCGCCGGCAGGGGATCCCCGCTGGGCGCCGCTGGCAGCTCTTCTCAAAGAGATCTCCTAGAAATACCGCTTCATTTGGATCCGAAAGCGGCCTTTTTTCGTCTCAACCACCTCTTCAATTTGCAGCCGACCCCGACCGCGGATGGCAATCCAATCCTGAGGGCTAAGGAGGTAGCTGGCTTGGGTAACTGGCTTCCAGTTGACTCGTACTTCTCCCCGCTGGATCTCTTCCACCATTTTGCTGCGGGAGATGCCGAATCCGGCTGAAGCCACTGCGTCCAAGCGCAAAGAGGCTTCCACACTGGTAATGGACTTTACCCGCGGCGGCTGCACCTTTAATTGGTTGAGAGGGATGGAGCTAACCTTGACCGGCACACTGCGCACTTGCTTCAGGTTGAGGCTGAGATAGTCCACCAGTTCAGGTACCACGATAGCCTGCGCGCCTGCTTCTCCAACTGCGAGAATGTCTCCTACCTTTTCGCCGGCAATTCCTGTTGCTAGAAGGGCTTCTAAAAAGTCGCCGTGAGTAGCTGGGTCGAAGAGAAAGTTCCCCTGAATTTCAATAGCCGCTAGCGGGATCCCTGGTGCCTCCACACCAACCTCGGGGCGAGCCAGGGCCAGGCGCTGGCGCTCTGCCTGGGCATAGCCTCCCCAGGCCACCACCTGCAGTTCGGCTAGCTTGTTCAATCGGCTTTGGACGGCGGCAATCTCCGGCGGCGAGAGAAAATCGCTGTAGACCACCTGCCAAGTTTTCAGGGCCTGCTCTCCTAGGTCTAGGATGCGCGCCAAGGTTTCTCGATACTCCGCTCCCTTCAGTAGTTCGGCTCTGGGCAACATGGTGGGGCGCTTCAACCCTTGCGGCTCTGTTCCGCTTGCTACATGCTAAGCTGGATTAGGGTCCTGGCGGGCGTAGCCAAGTGGTTAAGGCAGAGGATTGTGGTTCCTCCACTCGTGGGTTCGAATCCCATCGTCCGCCCTCTCTACTCGCAGCTTAAGACCAGCGTGCCTACGGCGTCGATGCTGCCGGTCCAACCGGCTTCAATCACCACGGTAGCCTCCGGCATCTCCACAATTGCCGGCCCGCACAGTTGAAACCCCACCCCCATGTACCGCCGATTGTAGACGGGCACCGGCCGCATCCGGCCCCCAAACCAGGCCTCTCGTTTCCCCTGGAGGGGATCCCCCGGCAAGGGTGGGGGGGCCTGCAGAGGGACACAAGGCAAGGCCTGCACCGCCCGTAGGCGCAACTGGATCACCTCCACCTCTTGGTCAGGATCCTGCCAGCCGTAGCGCTGGCGGTGGGCTTGGTGAAACCGCTGCTCGAGGCGGGAAACTGGATCCGACAACTGGGCCGGGATCTCCAGCTCAAAGGACTGGCCGCGGTAGCGCAGATCCAGACTCAAGGAGAGCTCCGGCTCTTGCAGGTCGGCTTGTGCCTGGCGGATGAGGGGCTCAGCCCACTGAGCCAGAAGGGATCCTTCTCCCTCCCCCTCTAGCTGCCGCAGCGGCTGCAGGACGGCCCGCCGGTAGTCCCGCCGCAGATCGGCCAAAGCCATGCCCAGCGCCGAGAGGACACCGGCAAAGGCCGGGATCAAGATGCGGCGGATCCCCAGCTCTTCTGCTAAAGCACAGGCATGCATGGGCCCAGCTCCGCCAAAGGCCAGCAGGGCAAAATGGGCGGGATCCAAGCCTCGCTCCACGCTGATGACCCGCAAAGCCCGTGCCATGGCCACATTGGCTAGGGTGCGAATGCCAACGGCCGTCTCCTCCAAACTCAAGCCCAAGGGCTCCGCGAGCGTTCTGAGGGCCTGGCCAGCCAAGTCTCGCCGTAGGCAAACGGCATCCCCCAGCCAGCCCCCGTCCGGCAGGTAGCCCAGCCAGAGGTTGGCATCGGTTACCGTGGGAGCCGTTCCCCCCCGACCGTAGCAGGCCGGCCCAGGGTTGGAGCCGGCACTTTCCGGCCCCACCTGCAGCCCGCCCCCGGGTAGCAGGGAGGCCAGGGATCCGCCCCCAGCACTGACCGTGTGGATGTCGATCTGGGGCTGCTGCACCGGCAGGCCGCACACTACCGCTGACGGGGTAACCTGGGGGATGCCGTCCTGAATGAGGGCCACATCAGTGCTGGTTCCTCCCATGTCCAGGCTAAGCAGATGGGAGTAGCCACTCAGCCGGCCCAGGTAGGCCGCTCCGTAAACGCCGCCCGCCGGCCCCGAAAGCAGCGCTACCGAGGCGTGGGCTGCTGCCTGGGCAAGGGAAGTGACGCCGCCGGAGGATTGCATGATCAGGGGTTCGGGGATCCCTCGCTGCCGGCAGCCCTGGGCCAAGCGGTGGAGGTAGCCCGCCAGTGCTGGGCTGAGGTAGGCATCAATGGCCGTGGTGCTGAAGCGCTCGTATTCCCGAAACTCTGGCGCCACCTCGCAGGAGAGGGAAACATGCAAGCTGGGAAAGGCCTGTCGCAAAGCCGCCCCCAAGCGCTGCTCATGCTCTGGGTAGAGGAAAGAAAACAGAAACCCCACCCCCACGGCGCGGATTCCATCCCGCTGTACCCGCTCCCCCACTTCCCGGACTACGCGCTGGATCTCCTCCTCAGTTAGCGGCTCGACCACGCCACTGGCGCTGCAGCGCTCCTTCACCTCCAGGCAGTGGTGGCGGGGCACCACCGGCTCTGGCTTGGGCTGGGTGAGGTCGTAAAGGGAAGGACGGTTTTGGCGGCCAATGGCCAGCACATCCCGAAAGCCCGCCGTGGTCAAAAAGAGAGTGGGGGATCCCTTGCGCTCCAGGAGGGCGTTGGTGGCCACGGTCATGCCATGGCAGAACACGTCCACCTCAACTGGGCCCAGCTTGTCCAGGGCAGCGAAGACCCCCTCTTCCGGGCTAGGGGTGGAGAGGACCTTGGCCGTCCGGATCTGGCCCTCCTGCAGCAGCACTAGATCGGTAAAAGTGCCTCCCACATCGATCCCCAGGCGGGTCGGGATCCCTCGTTGGCTGCCGACAGTGGACATGACTCGTGGGCGCAGGCTAACCCCTCCCTAGCTCTTTGACTCGGCTTCCAGGGCCTGTTCTTGCTGCACAAGCTGACGGAAGGCCGGCTCGTCCAAGCGGTAGTCCCGCTGCTCGATGAGATCCCGGTCAGTAGAGTAGATGGTGTCCGCTTCCTGCACCACCTCCTGGCGGCGGAAGTGGCGGGCAAAGTCAAGCTTGCGCCGCAGCACCTCCGAGGGACGCTGCAGTTGCTCTTGCCAAAACCGCCGAATGCGATTGCGGCGCTCCACTCCCTGGTTGCGGAATTGCAAGGTCAACCAACGCACCGTGGGCACTGCCAAAAACAGCGTGCCGTAGAGGAAGAGGAATCCAATCAGCGGGTAGATAACCGCCAAAAAGGCATTGCTCCCAGCGGCAGCGGCCACCTCCTCCCGCGCCCCATAGAGAATGGCCGCCAAGAAGAAATTGAGCACACCCAAGCCGGCGGCTAGGGCCAGCTGCCCAGGGGTGGCGCGGCTAAACACCCAAGGTTTTTCTTGCAACACCTCGGGAAGCCGCTGCCGTGGGCCTTCGGCGGCCGTTACCTGCAGCTCTGGAAAGCGATAGACGATATCTCCCTCCTCGCTTACCTCCGGCTGGCCGTCAAACTTGAGCAAAATGGGCAGCATGTAGTCTTCGTACTCCAGGGCAGGGGCTCCCGGCTCCACATCCAAGTAGGGCAACACCTGCTCGGCGGCAATGACTCCCCCATTGGCGCGGATGAGCTGGCCAATGAGGGCATAGCGTTCTTCTTCCAGGTTGGCATTGGGATCCCCGTCGCCAAACAGGAAGCTGTAGACCGCCTCGAGAAAGTTCATCTCCGCCTTTTCCTGGGGGGGTTGCGCCAGACCAGAATAGCCCCCGTAGGGACTCCAGAAGGGATTGCCTACCCACAGGTCGGGAACGTAGAAGAGCCCCACCCCTCCCGAGCGGCTGCGGCTATCCTCCTCACGGCTGCTCCTACTGCTCTGCAGAGCCATCAGGGCCAGAGTAATGAGGACAATTGACACTACCAGCAGGATGCCAAAGGAAATGCGCAGGCCGTAGAGAAACCCTCCCCAAAGCCGGCGCCGCAGGGCTGCCAGCCGGTCCTGTTGCTCCTTGCGCTGGAGAATGCTGCGAAAGTCGGGCGGGAAAACGTAGGCGATCTCTCCCTGCCGCGAAACCTGAAGATGCCCCCCTGCCTTTTGGGCCAACTGCAGCAACTCTTGCTTGGCCTCCTCTAAGGCCAGGCCTGTGGTGGAGGCGATGTCTCCCAACGTAACCCGCAGGCCCAGCCGCTCTACTGCCTCCATAACCAAAGTCTGTGCCGCCACCGTCAACCTCCGCTTCTGCCTGCTGTTAACCCGCCAGCTCCCTGTTTCCAGTATCTCTCCTGTGCTGGGCATCGGCGAGAGGATTCCCTCTTGGCAGCCGCTAAGCTAGGGCAGCCAGGCCAGGGTTGCCAGCAAGGCCGAGAGGATTCCAATCAACACCCAATTCAGCCGTTGGGTATTCACCGAGGGAGCGGCCTGGGAAGGGAGGGGAGCGGGGGACGTGGGCCGAGATCCCCGCGGGCGAGGGCGTTCATAGACTAGAAGTCGGCTTTCAGGCTTGGCCTCTTCCAGGTGGCTGAGATCGGGGATTTGGATCGACCACTCCGCTGGGCGGCGTAGACGGGGGGCCTGCCAGATGCTCAACACATAGCGCGCCTGCTGGGCAAGCTCGGGATCTGGACTATATAGCAAGCTCTGCACCAGGCGGACGGCCTCCTCGGTTTCTCCAAGCGCCTCCTGGGCTAGGGCTTGCCAGAGCCGCAGCTGGCCTGCCTGGGGATAGCGACCTTGGGCCTGTTTGGCCTCCTCCAAGGCCTGTCGGTATTGTCCCCGCTCAAAGCTGGCTTGAATTCGGGCCAGGTATTGGGGCAAGGGCAAGTCTGGGGCCGGGATCGACTCGGAGTCCACGCAGCCTCCCTAGGTCAGCTTTTGTTCCACCCCAAACCCCACCAGGAGTACCTCCTGCAGCGGCTGGCCTTGAGGTGGGCGCCGGTAGTTGAGGATCTGCCGCAGGCGCAGGCGGGGGTTGAGCAGGGTGATGGTATCTACGGAAACAACGTGGGTGTAGGTGGTGGTCATCACCAGTTGCAGGGATCCCGGATCGAAGCGGAAGTCGGCCACCATGGGCCGCTCTTCCTCATAGGCGCGATCGCGCAGGTAGTCGCCTTCCAGCCCGCGGGGGCCCTCTCGCCGGGGCACAAACAACATGTTTAGCTCTTGCCCGACCTCCTCCCCCTTTTCGGAGACAGTCTCAAAGGCAAGGTGAAAGCCCAGGAAGCCGTCGACGCCGTGGTTGGGGTAGTTGTTGTCGGCCAGGACCTTCTCCTTGAGCTCAGGAGTGAGGGTGCGAATGGTGAACTCGGTGCGCGAGCGCTCCACCTCCCCTCGATCCAGGTAGTGATAGGTACGCTCGGTGTGCCAGGCGCCAATACAGCAGTTGAAGAAGTGGTGAAACTGTTGGAGGGCGTTCATGCCAAAGGGCTCGAGAGCAGGGCTGAGTTGACACCAAGCCCGATCCTAAACCGAATCGAAGACAAACAGGCACCCCAATCCCTGCAGCAGATGCCTCAGGTGGGGATCCCCTGGGCCACGGACAAAGTTGCCCCCAGCAGTTCCAGAGCCCGCTGCAACTGGCGATCCTCAGGGCCGCCCAGGGTTTCTGCCGTTAGGGGAACGGGGCCCTCGCCCACCACCACATCGGGCTGGATCCCTTGGCGGTGAATGTCGCGGCCGTTGGGGGTGAGGTATTTGGCAGTCGTCACGGCCAGCCCTGAGCCATCTGCCAGCTCCAGCAGGGATTGGATCAGCCCCTTGCCGAAGGTGCGCGTTCCCACCAGTTGCGCCCGCCCGCTGTCCTGCAATGCCCCCGCCAAGACTTCGCTGGCGCTGGCACTGCCTTGATTGACCAAAACCACTAGCGGCGCCTGGGTGAGAATTTCGCCGGTGGCAGGAATGCCTTCTAGAATGCCGTGGCGATCCTTCACCAGCACGATGTTGCCCTTGGGGATCCAAAAGCGGGCAATCTCAATGGCCGCCTGCAGCAGTCCTCCGGGGTTGTTGCGCAGATCCAGGAGGTAGCCCCGCACCCCTCGGGCTTCTGCCGCCTGGATAGCCTGGCGCACTTGAGTGGCTGCATTGCCGTTGAACTGGCTGAGGCGGATGTAGGCCACTAGTCCTTGGGGCAGCTCAAAGAAAGCCGTGCGCACCGGGTTAATGAGGATTGACTGCCGCACCAGCTCCACCTCCCAGATGCGCCCCTGCCGCCTTAGCCGCAGGCTAACGGTTGTACCGCTAGGGCCGCGCATGCGCTCTGCCACCTCGTCCAAGCTCAGCCCCGCCACTGGCACCTGATCCACCGCCAAGATCTCATCCTGGGGCTGGATCCCGGCCCGCTCGGCAGGGGTGCCCTCCATGGGAGCAATAACCCGCACCGCCCCCTGCTCGTCGATGGCAATCTGCAGGCCAACACCGCTCAGCTCGCCGGCAGTAGAGGTCTGCAGACTGAGGTAGTGCTCCCGATCCAAAAAGCGGGTGTAGGGATCCCCCAGGGTGGCCAACATCTCTTCAATGGCCCGATAGGTTTCCTGACGATTCTTCAAGGGCCGCGCCAGAAAACGCTGCCGCACCTGCCACCAGTTTTGTCCGTTAAACCCCGGATCCACGTAGGCCCGATCCACATAGGCCCAAGCCTGGGCCAGCAGTTGCTGCTCTTCTCCCCAGCGGCTGGCCTGAGCTTGGTAGGCATCAGTGCCTAAACTTGCCCAGAGCAGGCACCCCAGCAGCAGAATGCGGAGAACCCAGCGGATCCCCCACTCTTTCTTCTTTGGCTTTGGCGCAACCATAGACGGCAAGACGCTAAGAAAAGTTAACGTATATGAACAAGACGCAATATCGAAACCTGTTTTGCCAGCGAGAATGCGGATTCCTGCCCCCGAGCTGAGCCTAACTTAAGGAAGTCGTTAACAAATTGTGTTACAGTGCTGGTTGAGGTGGGGCTGTCCTCCACCGTGGAGTGACTTTCTCCCGCCGGGGAGATACCGAGAAATTGGAAAGAAAGGTACCATGGGCAAAGTTTACGATTGGCTAGACGAGCGGCTAGAGATTACGCCCTTCGTCGACGACGCAACCGGAAAATTCATCCCGCCGCACGTTAACATCTTCTATTGCCTTGGCGGCATCACGCTGGTGTGCTTTCTCATTCAGTTTGCCACCGGCTTTGCCATGACGTTTTACTACCGTCCGACGGTGGCCGAGGCCTTTGAGTCGGTCAACTACATCATGACCCAGGTCAACTTCGGCTGGCTGCTGCGCTCCATCCACCGCTGGAGCGCCTCCATGATGGTGTTGATGATGATTCTGCACACCTTCCGGGTTTACCTGACCGGTGGGTTTAAAAAGCCCCGCGAGCTGACCTGGGTCACCGGCGTGATCTTGGCGGTGCTGACGGTTTCTTTCGGGGTTACGGGCTACTCTCTGCCCTGGGATCAGGTGGGCTACTGGGCAGTCAAGATCGTCTCGGGAGTGCCCAGCGCTATCCCAGTGGTGGGTGATGCCCTGGTTCAGCTTATCCGCGGTGGCGAGGCTGTTGGCCAAGCTACCCTTACTCGTTTCTACAGCTTGCACACCTTTGTCCTGCCTTGGCTGACGGCGGTCTTCATGACCATGCACTTTTTGATGATCCGCCGCCAGGGCATTTCTGGACCCCTGTGATCCAGGGCTGGTTGGATCCCCTACTTTCCCTTGCTCAACCCTTTTGCCCCAGACAAGGAGAACTGCTATGCCTGTCTCGAAGCAAGCGCTGGCGACTGAGGTTATTACACGCAAAGTTGACCTGGACAACCCCAAAGTTTTGGCCAAGCTGAAGAAGAACATGGGCCACATGACCTACGGGGAGCCCGCTTGGCCCAACGACTTGCTCTTTATGTTCCCGGTGGTCATCCTGGGCACCATTGGGGTGATTGTCGGCCTGGCGGTTATGGATCCCGCGGGTGTAGGCGAGCCGGCAGATCCCTTTGCCACGCCCCTGGAAATTCTTCCCGAGTGGTACCTCTACCCTGTGTTCCACATTTTGCGCGTTGTTCCCAGTAAGCTGCTGGGCATTGCCCTGATGTTGGCTATTCCCGTGGGCCTTTTGTTTGTGCCTTTCATTGAAAACGTCAACAAGTTCCAGAACCCGCTGCGCCGTCCAGTGGCGACGACGGTGTTTTTGATTGGCACTTTGGTAACCCTGTATCTAGGCATTGGCGCCACTCTGCCGCTGGACAAGTGGGTTACCCTGGGCCTGTTCTAGAGAGCCGAATATTGATAACTCTAGGTGCAGCAGGCTGATGGCCAAGCTGCACTTTTTTTAGGGGAACTTTCCCGGGGGACTTTTCGGCAGACCTTGGGCAAGGGGATGGTAATATCGCTACGCACTCCTCTTGCGGGGATCGCCCATGAGCGTTTCTTCTTCTGCTGCTCAAACCTATCGGATTACTGCCCTAGCCGGCGATGGGATCGGCCCTGAGATTATGCAGGTGGGTCGAGCAGTTTTGGACGCCGTTGCCGCTCAGATGGGGTTTTCCCTCCAGTGGCAGGAGGGCCTAATTGGCGGAGCAGCCTACGAGGCCACGGGGGATCCCTTGCCCCCGGAGACCTTGAAAATGGCCCAAGAAAGCGATGCCGTTTACTTGGCAGCGGTTGGCGACTTTAAGTACGACACCCTGCCGCGCCAGAAGCGACCGGAGCAGGCTTTGCTGGGCTTGCGGGCCGGCTTGGGGCTATTTGCCAACTTGCGCCCCGTGAAGATCTTCCCCCAACTGGTGCAGGCCTCCTCCCTAAAGCCGGAGGTAGTTGCTGGGATCGACCTGGTGGTGGTACGCGAGCTCACCGGCGGCATCTACTTTGGTCAGCCCCGCGGGATCTTCGTCGATGCCCAGGGGTCCCGCCGCGGCGTCAACACCATGGCCTACAGCGAGGCCGAGGTGGATCGTATTGCCCGCGTAGCTTTTGAACTGGCCCGCAAGCGACGGCGCAAGCTTTGCTCGGTGGATAAGGCCAATGTGCTGGAGGTGTCGCAACTGTGGCGGGAGCGGGTTACCGCCATTGCCGCCGAATACCCTGACGTAGAGCTTTCCCACCTCTATGTCGACAACGCGGCCATGCAGTTGGTGCGCTGGCCAAAGCAGTTTGACGTCATCCTGACAGAAAACCTCTTTGGGGATATCCTCTCCGACGAGGCGGCCATGCTAACTGGCTCCATTGGCATGTTGCCTTCTGCCTCTCTGGGAGCTACCGGCCCAGGCCTCTATGAGCCAGTCCATGGCTCAGCTCCGGATATTGCCGGCCAAGACAAGGCCAACCCCATTGCCCAGGTGCTTTCTGGGGCAATGCTACTGCGCTACTCCTTGGATCAGCCCCAAGCTGCTGACCGCATCGAACAGGCCGTCGAGGCGGTTTTGGCCCAGGGCTACCGCACCGCCGACATCTACTCGGAGGGGATGACCCTGGTCGGCTGCCGGGAAATGGGGGAAAAGATCCTGGCTGCCCTGGCTCAGCTGCCCGCCTCCTAGCAGGTGTCTCTCAGCCGTTGAGAGCTGGCCCCCTAGGTAAAGCGATGGCTAAGCTGGATGGGGTCGTGGACAGTGATCTTCTTCTTGTGGATAGAAATGTAGTTTTTCTTGCGCAACTCTCCCAAGAGACGGGTAATGGTGACGCGGGTTGATCCGATGGCTTCGGCAATAGCCTGGTGAGACAGCTTGAGGTCGATGGTTACGCCATTGGGGCCAGGCACCCCGAAGTCGCGGCAGAGGATCAACAAAAAGCTAACTAGGCGGGAGGCCATGTCGCGGTGGGCCAGGGTTTCAATCATCATCTCTGTCTGCAGGATACGGGAAGCCAAGCTCTTAAGCAGCAACATGGCCAGCTCAGCGTTCTCCCGTACAGACTTTTCCACCTGTTCGATGGGCAGAGAAAGCAGCTCGACGCGAGTAAAAGCTACGGCGTGATAGAAGCGGTCGGAGCGCTGCCCGGTAATGAAGGAGAGCACACCAAAAATACTGTTCTCCCGCAGGAGGGCAACGGTAATTTCTTCCCCCCTTTCGTACACCCGCGAGAGCTTAACCGCCCCTTTGACCAAAAAGTAAACCCGCTCCGCCGGATCGCCGGGGAGAAAAATGGTCTTGCCGCGTTCATAAGTCTCGATAACCGGAGGATGGCGAGATCCTCCTAACTGCTTAAAAGCTGCAATGAGAGATTTTTCTGCGACGGCCACCACGAGATTCGTCAACCTTTCAAGGTCAGTTTATCTCTAGGATCAACCCCAGAGGTTAGCTTGGGGCACCTGGATCGAGCTGCCCACGACTCGAAGACTACCCTAAACTTAAGAGGCTCTGCCTGGATATCTTTGTAGCAAGAGCTACGTTCCTTTGTTGCGACAAGGGAAGGTTGTATGGGGATCCCGCCGGCTGAGGTTGCCACCCCTTCTCGCCCTAGCCGTCAGCACTTTACGGTGCGGATGCCAGAGCCAGCCAGTCACCTCTTGGAGGTGGAGCTGCAGATTCGCGAAGTGGAACCAGAGGTGCCCCTGCGGCTGCGGCTGCCAGTGTGGACGCCGGGATCCTACCTAGTGCGGGAGCATGCCCGCCATGTACAGGAGTTTCAGGCCCTGAGCGAGCAAGGGAGCCCTTTGGACTGGCGAAAGGTTGATAAAAACACCTGGGAGGTAGACCCACCTGGGTGTTCGGCGGTTACAGTCCGCTATCGGGTCTATGCCTATGAGCTGACGGTGCGCACCAACCATCTGGATCTCACCCACGCCTATTTCAATGGGGCGGCGCTCTTTCTCTACGTGCCTGGCCGCGAGCGGGAGCCCTATACGCTGACCGTGATCCCTCCCCACCCCGACTGGCGCATTGCCACCAGCCTGCGGCCCCTGGCCTCTCCTTCCCCAGGGGATCCTAGCGCTGGCCAGTCTTTCTTTGCTGAAGACTACGACGAGCTGGCAGACAGCCCAGTGGAAGTGGGCTTGCACCAGTTGCGCTCGTTTGCAGTGGAAGGGATCCCGCACTACTTCGTGGTCTGGGGAGCGGGCACCCTGAATTTGGATCAAGCAGTGGCCGATGCCGAGAAAATTGTCCGAACCACGGCAGCGTTTTTTGGCGGGCTGCCCTACGACCGCTACTGGTTTATTGTGCATTTGTCGGCCGGGGGATTTGGTGGCCTAGAACACAAGTACAGTGCCACCCTCAACTATTCTGGACTAGAGCTGCATCAGCCTCAGTCCTACCGCCGCTTTTTGGCGCTGCTGGCCCATGAGCTTTTCCATGCTTGGAACGTCAAGCGGCTGCGCCCTCTAGCTTTGGAGAAAATTGACTACAACCAAGAAAACTATGTGGACTGCCTCTGGTTCTGCGAAGGGGCAACCAGCTACTACGAAAATGTTATCTTGCTGCGAGCAGGGATCCTCAGTGCCAAAGAGTTTTTGCAGATCCTATCTGAGCAAATCAGCCGGCTACAGCGCACGCCAGGTCGAGTCGTACAATCGCTGCAGGAGGCCAGTTTCGATGCTTGGATCAAGCTCTACCGCCCCCACGAAAATAGCCTCAACAGCCAGGTTTCCTATTACCTCAAGGGCGCTTTAGTCTGCTGGCTGCTAGATCTGCACATTCGCCACCTTTCAAGGGGGCGGGGATCCCTGGACACGGCCATGCGGGATTTGTGGCAGCGCTTTGGCCGGTTTGAGAAAGGCTATACTTACCAGGACTTGCGGGAGGCCTTTGAGCGAGCAGCCGGTGTCGACCTTGGGCGCTTTTTTGCCGCCTACGTGGAAGGCACGGAAGAACTGGACTACGACACCTACCTCCATCCGTTTGGCCTCACCCTCAAGGCCCACTTTAGCCGCCCCAACCCTCCTCCCTACCTGGGCTTGAACTTCAACGGCGAGGGCAACCGCATCAGCGCCGTCGAGATGGGCTCCCCGGCTCAAAAAGCAGGCATCTGGGCTGGCGACGAGCTGGTGGCTTTGGATGGCTTTCGGGTAAGCGCCGCCACCTTGCCGGAGCGCCTGGCAGCCTATCAGCCCCACCAAACCATCTGTCTTAGCGTCTTCCAAGGCAATCAGTTAAAGCACTTTTGGATCCCCTTGGATCCACCCCGCCCGGATGTGTACACCCTCGAGGCCTTGCCTGAGCTCACTCCCGCCCAGAAAGCGCTCCAACAAAGCTGGTTGGGATCCCTTCTGGCTCAAGAGTAAGCAGGAGGTAGCAATGCTTTAAAATCTTCCTAGCTGTTCACAACTCCTGAGTTAGGTTAAAGAAAATAGGATCAAGGGAAGATGACTCTGCTTTTAGGTCTTCTAATTGGATTGGCTATTGGTTTCTGCCTGGGCGTTTATACCTGTAGGCTCACTCAAAGAGCTAATAGTCAGTTACTGGATGAGATTCTAAGAAAGTTACAAGCTGATCTTGAGGGCTTCAAACTTCATATCTCAGAAAGTCTGTCCGAAAGTTACCAAAACTTCCTTCAGCATTTAGCTGAGTACAGAAGTCAGCTAGTTAAGAACATAAGTAACCAGCAGAATATCCTGAGCAGGCTATTAGAAAGTACAGAAAAAATTTCCCAGAATCTAAGCTCAAGTTCTAGCCTTCAAAAGACGAAGGAAACTAACGAGCGAACTGCTGGCGCGCGACTCAAGAGTTTGCCGCCAGAGACGATTAGCCGTGAACAGGTGAAAATAGGGGTATTTCTGTGGTCTAGGAACATAAGGATGAAGAACCTGATCCCATCTAGTAAAAAAGCCGATGCAGAAGGAGAACTCGATAACAAGCTGAACTGGATATCAAACCTTATGGGTCAGAGGTACTCGCTGATCGAGAAGCTTTACAAAGAAATTAAATCTGGCATTGGAGAAGAAAAGGCCTTAACTCTTTGCTTAAAAGGCAACTCCCCGGAAGTGATAAGTTATAGCTGCCAACTTGCTTCCACTCTACATAAGGTTAATTTCTTAGAGGAATATAACTACTCAAAATCCTCCAAAAACCTGAGGGTAAAGCTAAGCAAGTCTCCAGAGGCAATCAAGTTCCTATCTGGAGATTGGCTGGAGAGATATGTCAAACAGCAACTGATCAAGTTTGCTAGAGATCAGGGACAGAAGATCGATTTTTCCTACATCGCAAATGCGGAAGTTACTTTGCCCGACGGTAGCGACTTTGAGATCGATCTCTTCTTCCACATTAACAACCGATTCTACTGGATAGAGTCGAAGACCGGCAGCTATAGAGACTGTATAGAGAAGTACTCTTGGCTCGCCTCCGAAATGGGTCTCGGCCCAGATCAAGTCTTTCTGGTCTTGGCAGATGTTGATCAAGAGACGAGAAGTAGGATCTACTCCTCCTATAATCTTTCAGCTATTAGTGTCGAGGAGGTTGAGTCTCTGCTGTACAGAATTGTGAGGAGGTAGGCCCAGTCTAAGCTACCACCTTGACAGCCTGCTCCATACACCACCAGGGATCCTCGGCAAAAGCTGGCATGGGCGTGCTGCCCGCCTTGCCCAGAATGGCCAGCCTGACTTCTCTATCCAGACGGGATCCGGAGCCATAGGGATCGTCAGAGGGGGGCTCCAGTCTTTGCCCCAGAGGGGGCATTGCCATGATGCCCGGCTGCATGCCAGTAGTGCTGACCCAGATTTTGAAGCGATCCACCGCTGTCTCTGCCTCTTCGGGCAGTTGCATCTGCAGCAGATAGCGAGGGCCAGAGCCGACCAACACGCTTTCGCTGGGGCGCAGGCGAGTAGGAAAGTCCGGCTGGTAGGGATAGACCAAGCCGACGCTGCACTGCCGTTCGTCAAAGACTGTTACATAGACATGCACTGGGGTGGGGGCCTTATTGCGCAAGGCGATGGCGAGGTTGCGGCCTGCCTGGATTTGCAGCTGGCCTTGGGGATCCCGCGGCAGGGGTCTGACCTCGGCGGGCCTGGAGCCGCTGGCTGGCGTTTCCAGTTGCAGAAACTCCACTTCCAGGACATTGCTTAGGGCGTCGCTAGCCGGTTGCAGGTTGAGGAGGTTGTCGAAGGCGGCCACGTGCTCCAACAGCCGCACAAGCTTGCGGGGCAGAGCCTGCAGCTTTTTCACTGGGATGCGGAAAGCCGCCAGGGCCACGTCTTCTCCGCGGCGGTAGAAGTAATAGGTTGCATCCGGCAGCATCTCTACCCGCAGAGCCGCCGTTTCCGGTTCAGTGTAGGCCAGAAGCGGCGAGGCCGGCAGAGCCGCTACCAACTCGTCAACAGAGATCGGCACTTGGCTGGGATCTGCACAGGTGAAGGCCACCCGCAACGGCTGGAACCGGAAAGATGACATGGGCAATCCTAGAACTCGGCTCCAGAACCTCCAGATCGGCAGGCTAAGCTTTATGCTAGCTGTTGTCGCAAAGGCCAATCCTAGCTGCTGGAGATCCTGAATTTGCAATTAAACTTAACACTCCAATGAAGGGAAAGGGAAGCCAAAATCCTGTCTGCAAGTGATCCCCAATGGTCTATCCTTAGATCCGGGTGTCGGGTTTGTCGCTGGAGCAAAGCTGACGCCCTTTTTGAAGTCATTGATGGAGACCCATGTTTAGCAAATCCTTTTCTTTCCAGAAAGCGCTGGCAGCGGCGCGTCGGCGGCTGTTGATTTGCATTCTGGCGCTGGGGCTGGCTGGGTTTGCTGGGTGGCCGGCCCTGGCAGCTAGGCAGATCCCTCCGGTACCCCTGTCGCCAACTGAAACCATTACTTTTACCGAGGCGCAACTGGCCCGCGGCAAGCAACTTTTTAACAAAACCTGTGCCCAGTGCCATGTGGGGGGTCAAACCCTTCCCAACCCAGATGTGACCTTGAAGCTTGCGGATCTGGCGGGGGCAACACCTCCTCGCGATAACGTGCTGGCAATCGTGGACTACATCAAAAACCCAGTCACCTACGACGGGGTAGAGTCCCTGGTGGAATACCATCCCAACACGCAGCTCTTGAGCGAGTATCCCCGCCTGCGCAACCTTACCGAGGAGGATCTGAAGTTAATTGCTGGCTATATCTTGGTTCAGGCCAAGACGGTGCCCGGCTGGGGCGGCACCAAGAGCGAATCCCACAGTGACCTTTCGGCCTATCTCTGATGCCTGGGCAAACTCAAGGGGCAAAGCGGTGGCGGATCCCTCAGCCGGCCTGGAGGTGGGCGGGGATCCTGCTCCTAGTTTGGCTGGGGTTGGCTAGCCCAGCGCTGGCCCGCGTGGATCCCTACGTGAGCCAATATCTGCGGGCAACTGGGCCGGTGGAGCTGCCCTGGGATGCGGAGGGACACACCCTTACCTTTACTCCGGAGCAGCTGAGCGACGGGAAAAACCGCTTCCAATCTGCTTGCTTGAACTGCCATGTGGGCGGCTCTACCCTGCCCGCTCCCAACATTTCTCTCTCGCTGAAAGACTTGCGTGGTGCCACTCCGCCCCGCGACACCATCCAAGCTCTTGTCGAGTACCAGCGGGATCCCCGCAGCTACGACGGCAGCAAGCCTAGCTACGGCTGCCGCCCTGTGCCCCCCTCTTGGATGGATGATGAGGCGCTGCGCAACCTAGCTGCCTTTATCCTGAGAGCCGCTCAAGTGGCCCCTGGCTGGGGATCCAACACCTTCAACTAACCCCGTCCTGCCCCCCGCCGGGGATTGGTGGTAGCCTAGGGGAGAGGGAAGGTTGAGGTCATGCTCCAAAACATCCGCTCCCTGCTCCTAGGGCTGTGGATCCTGGCCTTGGGGATTTTCCTGGTCCAAAACTGGGGATCGGCAGCGGTGGTTGTTGTAGCTGGGCAAGCTGGCCCTGCTGTACCTCTGTCGCTGGTGCTCTTGATGGCTTATGGAGTAGGAGTGGGCTTGGGATTTTTGTACGTGGGGTCTTGGCAGCTCCACGAGCGAGCGTTGCAGCGCCAGGCCATTCGCAAGCTCAATCAGCTCCTCGACCGGGTGCGCTTTTTGGAAGCGCAGCTACTTCCCCCCGACCACTATTTGCCACCAGATTTGCCGGATCCTGAGACAGGCCGCTATTCTTATTCCAATATCCCGCCGGAACGCATTCGCGAGCCTGCCCCCGAACCCAGCGAACCTGAGGACGATGCAGCAACAACCCCCAGCTGGCGGATTGTCCGGCGGCCTTACTCTGCTGAAGAGGAGGAAGAATGGGATTCCTAAACTGGTGGAGATCGTCTCCAGCCCCCGCCCCTGAGCCCGCCCCCCGCCCCGAACCCCAGGGGCAGAATAACTACCTGCTCATCGTGCTAGACAGTTGCCGCTTCGACAGCCTGCTGGCGGCTAAGCCCAAACACTTGCTGAAGCTAGGTCCTCTGGAAAAGCGCTGGAGCTACGCTTCCTGGACAGCTCCTGCTCACTACAACCTGCTCATGGGCCTGCTGCCCCATACCAGCCCCACCCACGTTTTTGCCTCCGAACACTACAAGCAGGAGTATTTGCGCTATAACGAGCGCCTCGGCACCCGGCAGCCGATTGAGTTCAAGCACCTGCTGCCTCACCTCTACTTGCCAACGCTCCTGAAGCACCAACTGGGCTACACCACCCACGCCCTGGTCTCCATGCCGGTGCTCAATCCCAGCACTCTGCTCAATCGCGACTTCGATTCCTACCGTCTCATGCCCCGGCACAACGACATGGCGGCTATGGTGGAGCAGTTGCGCTTTGATCCGGATCGCCCTAGCTTTTACCTGCTCAATGTAGGCGAAACTCACTATCCCTACGCCCTGCCCGATGAGGATCCCAGCGCGTGGCCCCACATTTCGGGGGTCAACGGGGTGCTCAAGCGGCTGGATGAAGGGAAAGAGGAGGGGATCCCTTTTTTCAGCGCCGCCCAGTTGGAGGAGCTGCGGCAGCGGCAGATTGAGGCGGTGCGCTACTTAGACGGGGTCTTTGAGCAGCTGTTCGATCTAGTTCCCAAAAACACCTACATCACGGTTACAGCCGACCACGGCGAACTGTTTGGAGAGGGAGGGTACTTCGGCCACGGCCCCATCCACCACGAAAAGGTGTTGGAGGTGCCCTTTATCGAGGGCAAAATTCGCTAGGACAATGCCTATTGGAAGCTAGACCTCCTGGATCTCCTCCCGGCGAGTTTCGAGGGGGCTTTTGCCGAGGGAGGTCACCTTTGCCGTCAAGTCCAACCCCTCTTCGGCGGCTAACTCGGCGGAACGGGCCACCTCGTAGAGACTCTTCACCGCGCTGCTGAGGGGGATGGCAACGATCACGCCCAGGATGCCCCCCAGCTGTGCCCCCGCCAACAGGGCAATCAAGATCCACACCGGGTTGAGGCCAATCAGCTCTCCCATCAGCCGGGGAGCGATGACCCGATCCTTGATCTGCTGCACGATCAGGGAGACCAGCACCACCTTGAGGCTGAGCCAAATGTCCTGGAAGGCCAGCAGCACTGCTGCCGCGCCAATACCAATGAAGCCCCCTACCAGCGGGATCACCTCCAGCAGGCCAATCAAGAGGCCAAACAAAAGCCCAAAGGGTACTCGCAGCAGCCCAAACGCTGGCACCAGCATCAGGGCCATCATGAACCCCAACACCAACTGGCTGATGAGAAAGTTCTGAAAGCTGAGCACCAGGGCTTCGCCGATGCGCGGCCCCCAGGGCTTGGGAAAGAGGCTGAGCAACCCCTGCCAAAACTGGCCCCCATAGAGCAGCATGTAGAAGGCCAACACCAAGACCAACACCAAGTCGACCACCTGGTTAAAGGTGCCCAGGAGGATGTCGAGGGATTGGCTGGCAATTTTTTCGGCACCGGCCTGCAGGCGGCTGAGGAGAGTGTTCACCAGCTCCGGCTGGCCAAGATTGATGTTGCGCTCGGCAGCCCAGAGGCTAATCTGGCCAAGCCAATGTTGTAAAGTATCCACCCACTCAGGGATCCGTGCCCCCAACTGCACCACCTGCTTAGCCAGGAGGGGCACAACGGCAATCCCCACCAAAACCAGCAGCACCACCGAGAGGGCAAAGACCAAAGCCACCGCTACAACACGGTTGACCCGGTAGCGCTGCAGCGCCTGGACTGGGTAGTTGAGCAAAAAAGCCAGTACCGCCGCTGTCAGGATGGTGGCGAGCAGATGGCCAAACAGACGGCCCACTTGCAGGGCCAGCCAGCCGCTAATGACCATCAAAATCCAGGTCACTAGCAGCCGCTGCAAGGGGGAAAAGCGGTTCATGCCAGGGAGATCCCACCGAGCCTAAAAACCCAGGATGCTATATCCACTATCTACGTAGATCACCTGGCCAGTAATGCCGCTAGCTAGGTCGCTGGCCAGAAAAGCTGCCACATTGCCCACCTCGAGCTGGGTAATATTGCGCCGCAGGGGAGCTTTCTCCTCGACCGCGTGCAGCATGGCATGAAAATCAGCAATGGCCGAGGAAGCCAAGGTGCGAATGGGTCCAGCAGAAATGGCATTCACCCGGATCCCGGCGGGGCCCAGCTCGGCTGCCAGGTAGCGAACGCAGGTTTCTAGGCCCGCTTTGGTGACAGCAGCCATGTTGTAGTTAGGCACCACTCGCACTCCCCCTAAGTAGGTGAGGGTGAGGACGCTGCTGCCGGATCTCAAGAGGGGCTTAGCGGCCCGGCAGAGGGCAATCAGGGAGTAGGTGCTTACATCCATGGCCAGGGCAAACCCCTGCCGCGAGATATCGCTAAAGTTGCCGCTCAGCTCCTCTTTTTTGACGTAGGCCAGGCAGTGAACCAGGATGTCGAGCTGGCCCCACTTTTGGGCCACTTCCTGAAATAGGTCGTTGATTTGCTGATCGCTTTGGACGTCGCAGGGAAGGAGAAAATCCGGCTGCAGGGGCTCAGTGAGTTGTTGGACTTTCGTCTTGAAACGATCCCGCTCGTCCGGCAAGTAGGTAACCCCCAACGTAGCTCCTGCTTTGTGCAGCTGCTGGGCAATGCCCCAGGCAATGGAGCGCTCGTTGGCAATGCCGGTTACCAAGGCTTTCTTTCCGGTCAGATCTAGCATAGGGAGACCAAGAAGTAGGGGTGGATGCTTATCCGTCGTTTAGCCGGGGTGGTAGGTGGAGGCTACGTGCAGTTCTTTAAGCTGCCTGGGCTCAACACCGGAGGGAGCGCCGGTGAGCAAGCACCTGGCCTGCTGGGTCTTGGGAAAGGCGATGACATCGCGAATGGAATCTTCCCCTGCCAGCAGCATCACCAGCCGGTCCAGTCCGTAGGCAATGCCCCCGTGGGGTGGGGTGCCGTACTCAAAAGCTTCTAGCAAAAAGCCAAACTTCTCCCGCGCCTCCTCAGGACTAAGGCCAATGATTTGGAAAACCTGCTCCTGGATCTCCCGCTGGTAGATGCGCAGGGATCCCCCCCCCACTTCCACGCCGTTCCAGACCAAGTCGTAAGCCTGGGCCCGCGCCGTCTTCAAGTCGGCCAAGTCGTCAGGATGGGGAGCAGTAAAGGGGTGGTGCAGGGCTTCCAGGCGGTTTTCTTCGGCGTTGAATTCAAACATCGGGAAATCCGTAATCCAGAGGAGATTCAAGGCATTCTCCGGGATCAAACCCAGTTCATGGCCTAGATGCAGCCGCAGCCGGCCCAGCGACTCGTTGACCACGGCAGCCGGCCCTGCCCCAAACAGCAGCAGATCCCCTGGCTTGGCGTTGGTCAGCTGCCGCAACTGCTGTTCCTGCTCAGGGCTGAGGCTCTCCTTGAGGGCACCAATGGTGTCGAGGCTGTCGGGACGCACCCGAATGAAGGCCAAACCGCCTGCCCCGTACTGAGTGACGAGCTTAAACAGATCTCCGCCCGGTTTGATGCGGGTGTTGGAGATCTGTTCATCGCCGCCGGGCACTGGCAGAACTTTGACGACTCCTCCCTGCTGCAGGGCTTTGGCAAAGACTTGAAAGCGGGATCCCTGAAACACCGCCGAAACATCCACCAACTCCAGCCCAAAGCGGGTGTCGGGCTTGTCGGAACCGTAGCGATCCATGGCCTCGGCGTAGGTTAGCCGTGGGAAGGGCCGGGGCAGGTCGATCCCTTTAACGGTTTTGAAGATATGGCAGATGAGCCGCTCGTTGAGCTCCAGGATTGCCTCCTGATCCATGAAGCTCATCTCCATGTCCAACTGAGTAAACTCCGGCTGGCGATCCGCCCGCAGATCCTCATCCCGAAAGCAGCGGGCAATTTGGTAGTAGCGATCTACACCAGCCACCATCAGCAACTGCTTAAAAAGCTGGGGCGACTGCGGCAGGGCAAACCACTCCCCGGGGTTGAGGCGGCTGGGCACCAGGTAGTCTCTGGCGCCTTCCGGGGTAGAGCGGGTGAGGATGGGGGTCTCTACCTCGATGAAGCCTTCCTCGTCTTCCAGAAAGCGGCGGATGGCCTTGATGACCTGGTGACGCAGTTGCAGGTTGCGCGACAGCCGCTCCCGGCGCAAGTCCAGGTAGCGATAGCGCAGGCGAATCTCCTCCCGCACCTCTTCCCCTTCTTCCCCGGAGACGCTGAAGGGAAGCTGCTTGGCCACCCGGCTAAGAATCTCCAGCTGCTCTGCATAAACCTCCACTTCGCCCGTGGCCAGGCGGGGGTTGAAGGAGTCGGCAGGCCGGGGCTGAACTGTTCCTGTTACCCGCACCACGTACTCATTGCGCACCTCCTTGGCTAGCTCGTAGGAAAGAGGAGTCTTCTGGGGATCGGCCACCAGTTGCACAATGCCGGAGCGATCCCGCAAATCGAGGAAGATCACGCCCCCGTGGTCGCGGCGGCGGTCAATCCAGCCGTAGAGGGTAACCGTCTGGCCGATATGGTCTGGGCGCACTTGGCCACAGTAGAGAGAGCGAGGCGGGCGACGGATGGCAGCAGGCATGGCAGAGGTGAGAGAACAAGGGTCTGAGCCCCTATCATACAAAACTCAGACCTCCTGTCTGGGAGCCCCTTCGGCTACCTGAACCCCCGCTTCGGCGGCAACCGTTTGGACGAGAGCGGGATTTGACACCCCCAGGGCACACTGTCTCGGCACCGAGCTGTTCCTCGGTACTGATTCCCATCCGCCAGCGGGCCTGCATCGCTACTTCCTCTTCGGCAACACCCCGAGGGCGAGCAACGCCAACGTGCTGACAGGGGTGGGCCTCACTCTCCTATTGCTAGTGCCTCGACTACACCAAGTGAGGTTGCTGGGATCCCTGTTTGGCGTCAGCGGTAGCCTGCTGGGGATGTACGCCAGCTACTCCCTCAACACGGCAACCTGACGACCTAGAAGCGGGAGGGACGAGCACCTCGGCTACTGCTGGCCTGACGCGGCAGTGCCTTGTTAACTCTTAAATCTCGGCCCATCCAAGTAGCTCCATCCAGTTCTTCGATAGCTTTTTGCTCGTCGGCTTCGTTTTCCAGCTCCACAAAGGCAAAGCCTCGCTTGCGGCCTGTCTCGCGATCTACTGGAATCTTGATTTGCTTGACAGTGCCGTATTCAGAAAAAACCAGACGCAGGTCTTCTTCACTGGCCTTGAAGGACAAGTTGCCGACAAAAATGGTCATAACCCTGCGAACTCCGAACTTTACCCTCTAGCGCTCAGTTCGGAAGCTCGCCTGGTTAGACCCTTGGCTTGATCCGAAACTGATGCCAACCCCATCTTAGTCCTAGCCGCAGCATTTGCAAACTCCCCCCTCCAAAATTTTCTGCAGACATCCCCGAGCCAGGAAATTCAGGATTGCAACCTTTGGGAAGGCTTGCCCCGCCCCAAGGGTTGACGTCGGGGAACACCAGGAGGGCGGGGATAGAGAGCTGGTGTGGGAGCCACTTTCTCCAGCAGCAGACAGTGGCGCACGCTGTGGCTGTGGGGAGTGGTGAAGGCTTCGATGTGAACCAGTTTCCCTCCCAAAAGGGAGAGGGCCCGCTCCAGGACTTGGGCTTCGGCCCTGGTCCAATGGCCGCGATAGAGGATGGCGCGTCCTCCCACCTTTAGTAGGGGCAGACAATACTCGGCACAAATCTCCGCTGCGGCCAGAGCCCTGGCCAGGGCCAGATCGTAGCTGCCACGTTCCTGCGGGTCTTGCCCCCAAACTTCCGCCCGCTGGGCCACTGCCCGCGCCTGGGCCAGGGAGAGCTGCTGCAAAACGCCTTGCACAAAGGCAATTTTGCGCTGGGTGCTATCTAGCAGGGTAAAGCTGGCCTGGGGTAGGGCAATTTGGGCCGGGATCCCTGGAAAGCCTGCTCCAGTGCCAACGTCGATGCCCCGCCAGGGCTGGGTTTGAATGACCTCCCACGGACCCAGCAAGCACAGGCCCCGCAGCGAGTCCCACAGGTGTTTTTCCCAGAAGTCGATGGGGTCAGTGATGCGGGTGAGGTTTTGGGTGCGGTTGCCGGCCATCACCAGGGGGTAGAGCTGCTGCAGTTGCCGTTGCTGGCGCTCCGTGGGTTGCCAACCCAGCTCTGCTAGCCACCTTGCCCACAGCGCCTTGAGCTCGGGGGGCTCCAGTGGAACCAGCGGGGTCTTTTCGGCTTTGGTCATCCTGGGAGGCTCAGCTTCAAGGCGGCAGGGATGGCTTTTTCGGCCCAACCCTTAAGCTCCTGGGTCAAGCCCTGCAAAGAGCGATCCGCCCCCAGCAGTTCCTGGTTTAGGCAAACCAACTCCTGCAAATCCAGCTCCTGGTAGGGGATCCCCTCCTCCAGCAAGAGGTTAATCGGCTGGGCCTGAGCCTGGAAAGGCTGACGGGAGGCCAACTCCAGCTCCACCTCCAAAAGCACCTGCTCCAGCCGCTCCACCCGCTCTTGCATCTGCGCCAGCAGGGCTGCTAGCTGCTGACAGCAGTGGTGAACCTGGCGGGCGTAGACTTTGAGGGGCAAGGCCAGCGGCAGCAAGGATTCGGACAGGAGCTGGACGAGGTGCTGGGCCTCCAGCTCTTCCAGTTGGAGGTCTTGCCAAATAGCCTGATAGGAGCGCAGCGCCTGGCGACAGGCCTCCAGGCGGCAGTAGCAGGGCTGTAGCACCGAAGCCCGTAGCTCCTGCAGGTAATCGGCCCACAGTTGTCCCACCTCTACCATCGAGCCGGGACGCAGAAAACTCCACCCCTGGGCCACCAGCCAACTGAGTACCAGGCCGGCCAACAGTTGGTTTTTTTGGCGTAGCAGGAAAGGGGAAAGCTGCTCTCCCCAAGTGGCCAGACCCAGCCAGATCAAGGCAGCTAAAGCCAAATGGGGCAAGCTGATCATTTCGGCCAAAAGCTGGGCGGAGCAGCGCTGGCGCAGCCTCCAGATCATCGCGGCGCCTAGGCTGTAGAGCCCTCCCCCCAGCAGCGGGATCACCGCTAGCCACGGGAGCGGTAACAGCTTACTCTTGCCCAGGGCCTCCCAACTGAGCAAGTACAAGGCCAAGAGAGCCAAAACCGCAACCCACCCCTGCTGGTGCTTGAAACGGCGGGCCAGCAGACGTCGGCGGCGACGTAGATAGGTTTGAAAGGATTCGGCAACGAGGGTGGACATAGGGATCCCTGGCGCTATGCCCACTGGCCTAGAGCGCTATCCTCATTCTGCCCGCTTTCAGGCCTGGCCGATGGCAAACTCTATCAGGGATCCAGGGGGCGGTTTTGCCCCAAAAGCTCCTCTGCGAGAAGCTCCCTGAGAGAGGTTTTCCAGGGTAGATGCCTGCAGGAAAGCTCTCTGTCCTTGCTACGATGTTATCCCCAGCTAATCTCTTGGCCCTGCTTTTCATCCGGCCCTGGGTAAGTTTTTTCCGGCTCCCCCCTCAAGGTGCAGCGCCAGATGATCGTCATTCTCGACTTTGGCTCCCAGTACTCGGAGCTGATTGCCCGTCGCGTCCGTGAAGCCCGCGTTTATTCGGAAATTCTCTCCTACCGCACCACCGCCGAACAACTGCGGCAACTGCGGCCCCAAGGCATTATCCTCTCCGGCGGCCCCAGCTCCGTCTACGAGCCGGGTGCTCCCGCCTGCGACCCGGAGATCTGGAAGTTGGGGATCCCCACCTTGGGCGTGTGCTACGGCATGCAGCTCATGGTGCAACAGTTGGGGGGCCGGGTAGAGCCTGCCCGCAAAGGCGAATATGGCCGCGCCGCCCTCCATGTTTTGGATCCCACTGACCTGCTCACCAACCTGCCAGAAAACAGCACTGTGTGGATGAGCCATGGGGATGTGGTTACTGAATTGCCGCCAGGCTTTCACGCCCTGGCCGCCACGGACAACACTCCCTTTGCTGCCATCGCCGATCCCGTCCGTCGTCTGTACGGAGTGCAATTTCACCCAGAGGTGGCCCACTCCGAGGGCGGCGCTTTCCTGATGCGCAATTTTGTCTATCACATCTGCCGCTGCGAGCCCACCTGGACCACGGAGGCTTTTCTGGAGGAGGCCATCCGAGAGGTTCGCGCCCAGGTGGGCAACAAGAAGGTGTTGCTGGCTCTCTCCGGCGGGGTGGATAGTTCCACCCTGGCTTTCTTGCTGCACAAGGCCATTGGCGACCAGCTCACCTGCGTGTTCATCGACCAAGGGTTTATGCGCAAGGGCGAGCCGCAGCGGCTGCTGCGCCTTTTCCAGGAGCAATTTCACATCCCCGTCCACTATGTAGATGCTCAAGAGCGCTTTCTCCAGCAGTTGAAGGGGGTTACCGACCCAGAAGAAAAACGCAAGCGCATTGGGGCAGAGTTCATTCGCGTGTTCGAGGAGGAGTCGCAGCGGCTGGGTCCTTTCGAGTACCTGGCCCAGGGCACTCTCTACCCGGATGTGATCGAGTCGGCCAACACCAACGTGGATCCGGTAACTGGGGAGCGGATTGCCGTCAAGATCAAAAGCCACCACAATGTCGGCGGCTTGCCGAAAAATCTGCGCTTTAAGCTGGTAGAACCCTTGCGCAAGCTCTTCAAGGATGAGGTGCGGCAGCTGGCTCGCTCCTTGGGCCTGCCGGAAGAAATCGTTAATCGTCACCCCTTTCCAGGGCCGGGGCTGGCCATCCGCATTGTAGGAGAGGTTACCCAAGAGCGGCTGGAGATCCTGCGCGAGGCCGACATAATTGTTCGCCAAGAGATTAACCGCTCTGGCTACTACTCCAAGCTCTGGCAAGCCTTTGCCGTGTTGCTGCCAGAAGTGCGCTCGGTGGGGGTAATGGGAGACAAGCGCACCTATGCTTGCCCGGTAGTGGTGCGGTTGGTTACCAGCGAGGACGGCATGACGGCAGACTGGGCCAGGGTGCCCTACGACCTCTTGGCCACCATCTCCAACCGCATCGTCAACGAGGTTCCGGGTGTCAATCGGGTGGTCTACGACATCACCTCTAAGCCTCCGGGCACCATCGAATGGGAGTAGACGGGATCCCTAGCGAGGGCCTGCTTTCGGGAGAGAGTGGGAAAGCTGAGCCTGGGCGGCTTGGACTTCCAGGCGGGCCAAGGTTGTAGCGGCATCGGCCAGTTGCAGGGCCAAATTGGCACGGCTAATTGGATCCTGGGCTTTCCAGAGATCCTGTCCCAAACAGAACACTCGATAGCGGAAAGCTTTGATGGAGTGGGATGGGATTGCTTTAACGGTCATGGTTACAGCCTTTTTTCCACAGCAATGCGAGTGTTCAGCAGTACCCGCTCGGGCTCAAGGTAAGTAAATGTTACCAAAACAACTTCATCGACAGCCCTGATGACTACTGAGCAGGTGGCTTTTGGCGGCTCCACCCGCCCGTGCCGTACTCCCACAATGTATTCCCCAACGGGTAGGTCATCAAAGCCGGCGTCGGCGTAGATTAACTCGATGGTTTCTTCCCCAATCCGTTTCCCCTCCTGCTCCAAGAAGGCGACAAAAGGGATCCCCTCGATGGAAGTGAGGGCATTGTTGGCTTGGTTGCGGATCATCACAAAAATGTCGGCCATGGGCGGGATGCCCTCTCTCAAGGCTCCCCTCGCAAGGCTGCTGGAACAGGGCCCGACTAACTCCTAGCCCTAGACGGGCGCAGGGACAAGACAGGCTTCCAACTTTTGCCGCAGCTTGGCCGTATCGAGGTGCTGGCCGATGAGCACCAACTGGTTTTTGGGCTGGCGAGGCCACTCATCGCTGCTGAGGGTGTAGCGTCGGCCGCTGAGGTGGAAGATATACCGCTCTGGGCTTTCTTCAAACCATAGGATCCCTTTGGCCCGAAAGACCGCCTCAGGCAACTCGTTGAGAAAGTTTTGGAAGGCGTCCAGAGAGAAGGGCCGATCGCTTTCAAAGGAGAGGGAGTTAAAACCCTCAACCTCGATGTGGCTGTGGTGCGAGTGGCCATGCTCATGGTCGTGTTCGTGGTCGTGCTCAGCCTCGTGGGCTTCCTCCTGGGGCAGGGAGCTGGGCTGAAATAGATCGGTATCTAGGATGAGCTCTAGGGGAACAACGCTGTTGACCGTGCGCAAGATGCGGGCATCTTCCTTGATCTCGCGGATGCGTTTTTCCAAGCGCTCAATTTCTGCCGCTTCGACAAGGTCAGTTTTGTTGAGGAGGATGACGTCCCCACAGGCAATTTGGCTGTAGGCTACGTCGCTGTGGAACAGATCGGGGGCAAAGTTGCTAGCATCCACCAGGGTGATAATCGAATCAAGCCGCGTCAGATCCCGCAATTCCGGTCCCAAGAAGGTGAGGGCAACCGGCAAGGGATCCGCCAGCCCAGTGGTTTCCACCACCAGATAGTCGATTTTGTCCGAGCGCTCCATCAGGCGCAGCACGCTGTCGACAATGTCATCGCGAATGGTGCAGCAGATGCAGCCGTTGTTCAGCTCCACCAGGTCTTCTTCGCTGGAGATAATCAGCTCGCCGTCGATGCCGATTTCCCCAAACTCGTTGACCAGCACCGCCGTGCGCATTCCCTTTTGATTCCTGAGGATGTGGTTTACGAGAGTGGTCTTCCCACTCCCCAGAAAGCCGGTGATGATGGTAACGGGTAAGCCCCGCTTAGGCACTTCAAGGGTTGTGGTCATAGCGCGCTGCCAATGTGGATGTCCTTCTTCTACCTTACCTGCGTCCGCAGGGGACTAGCTCCAGCGGCTAGGCCATGCAGTAAGCTAATGAAGGCGGTTAGGAAGCGGGTGCTATGGCTTTGCTGCCCTTTTGGCCGGAGCAGTTGGGGTTAGCCCTGCCGCTACCTCTTGTAACCTCTGCTTCTGAGAACAACCTGGGAGAGGGATCGCCACTGCACCTTTGGCTGGTTACCTTTTTAACGGTTTTTGTGGCGGAAATGGGTGACAAGACCCAGTTGGCAATCTTGCTTCTAAGCGCCCAGTCCCAGTCTCCCTGGGCCATCTTTTTTGGCTCGGCCAGTGCCTTGGTCACCGCCACCTTGCTCAGTGTCCTGTTGGGGGGATGGCTAGGTCAGGTGATCCCGGCAGCCTGGGTAGAGTGGGCGGCGGGAGTGGGCTTTTTAATGATCGGAGTCTATGTGCTGTGGCGGGAGTGGCAGAGTGCTCGCCTAGAAAGGAACGTGGTGAACCGAGAAAACGGTAGTCCAGCCTCCTCTTTTTCTCTCCGGCCAATAGCCAATCGGGCTGCTTTGGTCAGCTTTGCCTCAATTCTGGTGGCCGAAATGAGCGACAAAACCCAATTGGCTACGCTGCTCCTCAGTGCCCGCTCGCAAGACCTGACAGTAATCTTCTGCGGGGCTGCTGCGGCCCTCATCAGCGCTAGCTTTCTCGAGGTGTGGGCCGGAGCCTGGGTGGCGCAGCTTATCCCCCCACGTTGGATGAAAACCCTGGCGGGCGTGGGATTTGTTCTCATTGGCCTAGGCTTGCTGGGAGAGTCCCTGGCTGCCGGCGGCTAGGAGGTTTGGAACGGCCCTGTCCTCTAGGGCTGGATCCCTGGCGGGGAGCTCTCCCCTAAACCTGCTATTGTATTGCAGGGGTGGGCTGGAGCGGAGGAGTTATGAAATACCGACGGATTCTCCTGAAGCTAAGTGGCGAAGCCCTGATGGGGGATCGTTCCTACGGGATCGACCCCAAGGTTTTGAGTTTCATTGCCAACGAGGTAGCCACGGTGGTGCAAGCCGGGGTACAGGTGGCCATTGTGGTGGGAGGGGGCAACATCTGGCGTGGGCGCCAAGAGGCGGCTGCGCAGGGAATGGATCAGGCCTCTGCTGATTACGTGGGCATGTTGGCCACCGTCATCAACGCCTTGGCCTTGCAGGATGCTATTGAGCGGGCCGGGATCCCGACGCGCGTGCAGACGGCCATTGCCATGCAGGAGGTGGCAGAGCCTTACATTCGTCGCCGCGCCATTCGTCACCTGGAAAAAGGGCGGGTGGTGATCTTCGGGGCGGGTTCCGGCAACCCCTTCTTCACCACTGACACCACGGCAGCCCTGCGAGCAGCGGAGATCGACGCCGAAGTCATTTTCAAGGCCACCAAGGTGGACGGGGTTTACGATGCCGATCCCAAAACTCACCCCCAGGCCCGCCGCTACGATGTCCTCAGCTACCAGGATGTGCTGACCCGCGATCTGCGGGTGATGGATAGTACGGCCATTGCCCTCTGCAAGGAAAACCAACTCCCCATCGTCGTCTTTGACTTGACTACCCCTGGCAACATTTATCGGGCTGTGCAGGGAGAGCCCATCGGTACTTGGATTGGCCAAAGGAGTTCGGGGAGCAACGGGATCGACAAGCCTTCTCCCTAGGGCTCCGACTGGCTGGAGGTCAGGGGAGGATATGATGATTTTGCTGCCGACAACCAAGGCAGGCTGGGGCAGGGTTTCCGCCATGGAAAGAGGAAGGCGATGACGGCTCAGGGGCCCAGGGATCCCCTCTCGTCCAAGCGCGCTGCAAAGCAAAGCGCTGAGGCACCCCTGGCTGCTGTGCAGCACCTCCGCAAGCGTGGGAGCCAGCGTTTTTGGCAGAGCTTGATTTTTCTGCTGGTTCTATCAGGAGGATTGGGCTACTGGCGATGGCAAACCTGGCTTCAGCCAGTGGGGGGTTCAGAGCCAATCCAAGTAACGATTCAGCCGGGCAGCAGCAGCCGCCAGATTGGGAGACAACTCCAGCAAGCAGGGGTGATCCGCTCGGCGCTGGCCTGGGAGCTGTGGAGCCGCACCTTGGGGCGCAACTGGCTATTTCAGGCGGGCACCTACGCTCTGGATCCCAACCAAGACATGCTGGCAGTGGCCCAGCAACTGCGACAGGGCCGCATTCTGCAGCGGCGGCTCACCATCCCGGAGGGCTGGCGGATTCAACAGATCGCGGAGGCTTTGGCCGAGCGCAATTGGATCCCAGCCGAGGTCTTCATCGCCACGGCTCGTGTGATCCCTCCCCTCGATTGGCTGCCTCCCAACCTCAGCTCCCTAGAAGGCTACCTCTTCCCCGACACCTATTTCTTCCCTGCCGAGCAGCTGGAGGGATCCCTGCCGGATCGCCAGAAGGCTGAGCTAGTCATCAACGCTATGCTGCAGCGCTTCGCCGAGGTGGCCCTGCCCCTGTTTCGGCAGCATGCCACCCCTCTCTCGCTGCACGAGTGGGTTACCCTGGCGAGCATCGTGGAGCGGGAGGCTGCAGTGCCAGAAGAGCGAGCCCTGATTGCAGGCGTCTTTTTGAACCGCCTCAAAGCAGGAATGCCGCTGGCTGCCGACCCAACCGTAGAATACGCCCTCAACATCCAGCAAACCCCAGCCCGCCGTCTCACCCTTGCCGAGGTGCGCACCCCCTCTCCCTACAACACCTACCTCAACCCCGGCCTGCCTCCTGGCCCCATTGCCAACCCTGGCCTGGCCAGCCTGAGAGCTGTTTTGGAGCCTGAGGAGACCGACTACCTCTACTTTGTGGCCCGCTACGATGGCACCCACGTTTTCAGCAGAACCCTAGCGGAGCACGAGGCGGCCCAACGGCAAATTCTTAGTCAACTCCAGCAACCTCCTTCGCCAACAAGTCCCTAGCGATGGTTCGCAAGCCTTGGTTTAAGCTCCTGCAGCCGGATGTGGTCGTGGATGGCACTGTCTTGCAGCTGCAGACAGAGGAGCTGCGGGCCTGGCAGGTAAGGGGCATCATCTTTGACGTAGACGACACGCTGGTGCCGAGCCGGCAGACGGAGGTGGATCCAGCAGTAGCGGCTTGGCTAGAGCAGTTGCGCCCCCACTTTCAGATTTGGCTAGTGAGCAACAACCTCAACCGCAACCGCATTCGGCAAATTGGCGAGCGTTTGAACCTACCTTTCATTCACGGGGCTGGCAAACCCTCGCGGCGCGCCCTGCGACAGGCTGTGGCGCACATGGGCTTGCCGGTCGAGGCAGTGGCCATAGTAGGCGATCGCCGGTGGACGGATATTCTGGCGGGCAACCGGCTGGGCTTGGTGACCGTCCTGGTCAACGGGGTCGGCCCAGGGAAACAGCAGCAAATTCTGCCAAGCTGACCCCTTGGCCCAAGTTTTTTGTAAAGTGACGAGGTAGCCGGATCCCCCCTTGCGGCCCAGTAGAAACCCCTCCCCCTCGTCAAATCTGCCCTGGAACAGGTAAAGCCCATGCTGCAAAAATCCCTGCGCTTAGTTCCGTCTCTACCCCATGGACGAAGTTGGCTGAGCAGCTTGCTGGCCGTACCCTTGCTGGTTGCAGCCTCTCCTGCCTGGGGCCTGACCCCAGTGGCCCGTCCCGATCTCGCCAAGCTCAAACGGGCAGAAGTCATTGGGGTAGTTGACTCCAGCACCCTGGTTGTGCAAATTGAAGGGGACTTACAGGCGCGGCTGGTGCACCTGATTGGGGTCGATCCCTTGCCAGGGGGGATCAACCCTACTTGGACAGAGCTGCGGCGGCAAACCCCTCTGCCTATCTACGCTGCCGGCCAATACCTAAAAACGACTTTGCTGGGGCGCGAGGTGCTCTTAGAGCTGGATCCGGCCCTTGCTCCTGGACCAACCCTGCCCGCCTACGTCTGGCAGGCCCACACCCTCATCAACCAGGAGGTGCTGTTTTTGGGGCATGGCCTGCTAGCAAGGCAAACGGATGGCCTCAAGTACGGACTTATCCTCAAGGAAGCTGCCAATGCTGCAAAGCAGCAGGGCCGAGGCTATTGGGCCCCCTATAGCCCCCGCTAGGGCTTCTGATTACTTTGCCTTATTGGTCGCATTATAGTGGTATCTCGAGGGGGCTCTTGGCGCCGCCAGCCAGATCCTTGAGGATCCACACCGGCAGTTGGAGTTCTCTATGGCCGATGGATTGCCGTTTACCCTAGATCAGCTCCTCATCGTCCAAGCCATTGCCCAGGAGGGAAGTTTTCGTCGGGCCGCTGACAGTCTATTCATCTCCCAGCCGGCGGTTAGCTTGCAAGTGCAGAACCTGGAGCGCCAGTTGGGGGTAGTGCTGTTTGACCGGAGCGGGCGCAAGGTGGAGCTGACGGATGCAGGGCAAGTGTTGCTTCAGTACAGCGAGCGCATCCTCAAGCTTTGCCGGGAGGCCGTTCAGGCCCTGGCGGAAGTGCAGGGGATGGGAAGGGGACAGTTGGTCTTGGGGGCTAGCCAAACGGTAGGCACCTATGTGATGCCTTTTTTAATTGCCCAGTACCACCGCTACTACCCCGGCATAGCTGTGCAGCTCTTGGTGCAATCCACTCGGCGAATTGCTCAAAAGCTGGTTGACGGTCGCTTAGACCTGGCCATAGTTGGAGGAGAGATCCCGTTTGAACTGCAGCGGCATCTGAAGGTAATTGCTGTGGCAGAGGATGAGTATGTGTTGGTTGGCGCCCCCGGCTGCACCCCTGCTGCTCCTGCTCTAGGCGATTTGGTGACGCTGCCTTTTATTACCCTGGATCCCCAATCCTCCACGCGGCAGACTATCGACCGAGCCCTGAGTCGCCACGGCATTAACCCTGCGCAGTTGCAGGTGCGGCTGGAGCTTAGTTCCATTGAGGCTATCAAAAATGCCATCCAGGCCGGCCTGGGGGTGGCTTTTCTGTCAATGGCGGCCGTGGGATCTGACTTGGAGCAGGGGCGGCTGCAAAAGCTGGAGGTGGAAGGGCTGCAGATACGGCGCACCCTTTGGCTAGCCTACAACCCCGAGCGCTACCAGTCGCAAGCGGCCACCCGCTTTCGCGAGGGTTTGCTGGGCTACCAGGACTGGCTAAAGACGCCTCCGCGCCACCTGCAGTTGCTGGCTTGAGCTGCAAAAGCAGGAGCTGTTGGAACGACTGCGGCTCTGAAAGTACTTGCCTCGCGAAGGGGACCAGAGGCCTTTGACCGCCTACCACCCCGCCAGAAGGATCCCCACCCCAGGCGTCACTTCCTCGGAGCAAACTAGTGAGGAGAGCCCACTGGTAGTTGCCGCCAAGCGAGACGACACCCTTCCCTCTTGGCATTGCCAAGACCTAGGCAGAGGCAATCCCTGGCGCGCAGCTTCAGATCTTGCCAGGGGCCTACCTGCAGAGCAAGTCCTACCTTTGGGCGAGAGTTTCTGAGTACCACCCCTCCCCCGAGACAGCTATAGGCAGGGCCCGGTTTGCCAAAGGGGAGATGTCTATAAACTTAAGGGGTAGGTGGATTCTGGCAAGGCAGGAGTTTGACGGCAGGGAGGGCAAATTGGTGAGAAGACCCATCTGGCTACGGGGCGTGAGCTATGCCATCTATGGCTTTCTCTACCTGCCGATTTTGCTCATTGCCGTCTATTCCTTCAACCGCGCCCGCTTTGGCCTGGTGTGGACCGGCTTTACCCTCGATTGGTACCTGGCTCTCTTTCGCAATGCCGCAGTCTGGCAGGCAACGCAAAATACCTTTGTCTTAGCAGGGGCCAGCACCCTGGCTAGCACGCTGCTGGGATCCCTATTAGGCTACGGCCTCTACCGCTACCATTTCCCCGCCAAAAAGATGGTGCAGGGTCTGCTGCTTTTGCCAGTAGCCCTCCCCGATATCGTGATGGCCGTCGGGCTGCTGCTGTTTTACCAGCTGGTGCGCGCCTATACCGGCTGGTTTGAGCTGGGCTTGGGAACGATGATCTTGGCCCACGTCACCTTCCAGATTGCCTTTGTGGCCCTTGTTGTGCGCAGCCGCCTCCAGCTTTTGGATCCTGCCTTGGAAGAAGCTGCCTACGACCTCTACGCCAACACCTGGCAGAAGCTGCGCCACGTCACGCTGCCGCTTGCCCTGCCAGGGATCCTGGCTGCTGCTCTACTGGCTTTTACCCTTTCGATAGATGACTTTGTGATCTCTTTTTTCACCAGTGGCCCCGAAAGCCAGACCCTGCCCATTCTGATCTACAGCATGGCGCGGCGAGGAGTGACGCCGGAGATCAACGCCCTCTCCACCGTGATCATCTTGGCAACTTTGGTGGCAGTGATGGGACTTCCCCTGCTCCGCCGCTCGCGCCAGCAACAATGCCGCTAGAGAGGGGCTACAGCGCGCGGCTAAGAGCGCTACCTAGCCCCTGAAAGGCGAGCCAAGAAATCAGAAAGTTGGTTACAAACACGCCCAGCAACGCTGTTACAACTGCATCCGTGGTGGAGCGCCCCACCCCCTTGGCCCCCCCACTCGTGGAAAGGCCCCAGCTGGAGCCAACAATGGCAATGAGCGCGCCAAACACCATCGCCTTCAAGCAACAGACGATTAAATCCCAAGCGGTGAGGAGAGTCTGCGCTGAGGTAAGAAAGACAGAAGAAGAAATGTTGTAAACCGAAGCGCAGATAATCATTCCCCCAACTAGCCCCGTCAGCAGGGAGAGGATGGTGAGCACCGGCAGCATGAGCCCCGCCGCCAACACCCGTGGGATCACCAAGTAGTCCACCGGATCGGTGCGCAACAGGTAAAGGGCGTCGATCTGCTCAGTGACCTTCATCGTGCCTAGCTCTGCGGCAAAGGCGGATCCCACGCGTCCGGCTAGGATTACTGCTGTTACCACTGGCGTCAGCTCGCGGGCAAGCGCAATGGCCAAAACCCCCCCAACTAGAGAAGAGGCCCCAAAGTTGAGGAATTCTCGAGCTACCTGGATGGTGAAAACGCCGCTAATCACCACCGCCGTAATCAAAACAATCAGCAGCGAGTCCAACCCCACCGCTGCCAGTTGCTCCAGGGTGTTGCGGCGGTGGATACGGCCCTGCAGGAGGTGTAGGATCACCTGACCAGCCAGCAGAAAACTGCTGCCAAGCCGCTGGAACCAATTCATGGGCCCCGCGCTACGCCTCAGTCACAGAGCTGCAGCTGCCGCACAACCGGATCTGGCTCGCAGATGAGCTCAAAGTTAATCACTCGCCAGCGCTGGGGGGATCCGCCCGCACCTTCGGGGAGCTGAGAGCTGAAGCTGACCGGCAAACCATAGAGGCGGGGGGGGCCAGGGCGACGCGAGGATCCCTGGTCTAGGTAGGGGGTGAGCAAGGGGCGATAGCGCTCGGCAACGATAATCTGGGTGGCCCGCATCCCCTGCAGGCGCAGGCGATCCAGCTCCTCGTGGATCTCAAAGCGGATCCCATCGGGGTGGGTGTGTTGGCGATACCAGCGGCCTTCCCAGAGACGCCAGCGGCGCCCCGACTGCAGGTGAACCAGCTCCTCCTGCTCGGGATCCGCCTCAAAGGCGCCGTGACGAGGGCAAAGATAGGTATCGGTCAGGGTGAGGGCTGCAATGGTCTGCCGACAGTGGGGGCAGGGAATGCTGGGGCCGAAAATGGGATAGGAAAAGGCAACGGTCATAGGAAACCCCTGCGTGCCTGGGCAAATCGGCGGCTGTCCACAATTATAGAGGTTGCCTTTTGCGGATCTGGCCTCAGGGATCCCTCTGGCAAAATCCGCCGGAATCCTTTAGAATTGATGTAGGGAAAAGCCTGGGCGATCTCCCTTGAGGCTGCAGGTGGATCCCGCAGAGCCTCCGCGATAAGAAGGGGGAGTGGGTAACGCCCACTTTTTTGCTTTTTCAGAGGGAAGATGCCCCTGCTGCCAGCTCTGGCTCGATGGGCTGGGCTCTGGCTATTCCACCGAGTTGGCGATATTGGCTATGGTTCACCCCCTTATCCCCCAGCTGGAGAGCTTGGCCCGTCCTGTGGCTGCTCGGCTGGGGTACCAACTGGTTCAAATAGCCTTCCACACCAACCAGTATCCGCCGGTGCTGCGGGTAGATATCCGCCCCTTGGATCCAGAGCGGGAAACCAGCCATGCCGACTGCGAAGCCATGAGCCAAGCCCTGGAAGTAGAGCTGGATCGGGTGGATCTCATCCCTGGGCACTATGTTCTGGAGGTCTCTAGCCCCGGCATCAGCAACCTTCTCATCAGCGACCGTGACTTCACCGTCTTTAAAGGGTTTGCAGTGGAGGTGACGGTGGATCCCCCCTACAAGGGCAAAGCCGTCTGGTCAGGGCATCTGTTGGGTCGCGATGAGGAGAAAGTTATCCTCTCCCTCAAAGGGCGGCGCGTTCAGTTGCCCCGCGCCTCAGTGCAGCGGGTTGTCCTTTCCGAGGCCGAAGCCGAGTAGCTGTAGCCCCTGCTTTTCCCCTTTAGGATTCCAGTTGCCAGTTTCCTCAGGAGGATAGGCTATGGCAATGGTACCTCTGCCAGGTTTGGCAGAAATGGTGGAGATGATCTCGCGGGAGCGCAACTTGCCCCGCCATGTGGTTACTGAAGCCTTGCGAGAGGCGCTGCTCAAAGGCTACGAGCGCTACCGCAAAACCATCCAGCGAGACGTCGTTTTCCCAGAAGACCACTTCCGCAACTTTGAGGTGGAACTGGATGTGGAGGCAGGGGGCTTCCGCATTCTAGCCACCAAAACCATCGTTGAGCAGGTACGGGACCCGGATCACGAGATCTCGCTGTACGAGGTTCAGCAGGATTACCCCGAAGCCGAAGTTGGCTGGGAAGTCACCAACGACGTCACCCCCCAACAGGCGGAGTTTGGCCGCATGGCAGCTATCCAAACCAAGCAGGTGCTGGCCCAGAGGTTGCGCGACCAGCAGCGCCGCCTCATCCAGGAGGAGTTTCGCGACCTGGAAAAGACCGTGTTGCAGGCACGGGTGCTGCGCACGGAGGGGCAGACCGTGATCATGGCCGTATCCAGCGGTTTTGGTCGGCCCGAGGTGGAGGCTGCGCTGCCCAAGGAGGAGCAGCTGGCCAGCGACCGCTACGTCCCCAACGCGGTGATGAAGGTCTACCTCAAAAAAGTCCACGAGGGATCCCGGCGGGGGCCCCAGCTTTTGGTTTCCCGGGCTGATGCTGGCCTAGTGGTCAACCTATTTGCCAATGAGGTGCCGGAGATTGAAGAGGACATCGTGCGCATCGTGGCTGTGGCCCGAGAAGCCAACCCACCTTCCCGCAACGTGGGACCGCGCACCAAGATTGCCGTCGATACCCTAGAGCGGGATGTGGATCCAGTGGGGGCCTGCATTGGGGCAAAGGGATCCCGCATCCAGGCCGTAGTGGCGGAGCTGCGCAACGAGAAAATTGACGTTATTCGCTGGTCGCCGGATCCGGCCACCTACATTGCCAACGCCCTCAGCCCAGCTAAGGTGGTGGAGGTGCGGCTGGTGGATCCAGAGATCCAACAAGCCCATGTCCTGGTTACCAGTGACCAACTTAGTCTAGCCATTGGCAAAGAGGGACAAAATGTCCGTCTAGCTGCCCGCCTTACTGGCTGGAAAATCGACATCAAAGAAGTGGAGAGCTACCGAGCGGCGCTCGAGGAGGCGCAGGCCCAAGGACTGCCCTATCCCTTCATCACGCCAGCTGCCTTAGAACGCTTCCGGCGGCGGGAAAAGCAGGCTGCTCTGCAACTGGAAGAGGAGTACCCGGAGAAGCTCCGCCTGGAGGAGGAGCTGGAAGCAGACGAGAGGCTGGAGGAAGAATGGGTTGAGGAAGAGGAGGACTTCGACTACGATGCCGAGTTTGACATTGCTCAGCCCAAGGCCTAGAGCGGTGGGTCTGGCCAGTCGATAAATTAGATAGAAGCGATAGAAGCTTCTCCTCACTTACCCTTGAACTCCTCCCCACCAATCATCCTGGGCATATCGGGCGCCTCCGGGATGCTTTATGCCGTGCGCGCCCTGCACGTTCTGCTTAGCCTGGATTACCGCGTCGAAGTCGTGGTCTCTAAAGCGGCCTACCAGGTGTGGCAGGGGGAGCAGGGAGTGCCCTTGCCGGCGGATCCCCAGCAGCAGGCCCAGTTTTGGCGACAGCAGGCTGAAAGCGAGGGCGGATCCCTAGTCTGTTACCGCTGGCAAGACCTAGGGGCGGCCATTGCCAGCGGCTCCTACCGCACCCAGGGGATGTTGGTGATCCCTTGCAGTATGGGCACGGTGGCCAAGCTGGCTGCCGGCTTGAGTTCGGATCTGCTAGAGCGGGCTGCCGATGTGCAGCTCAAGGAAGGCCGCCGCCTGGTCATCGTGCCCCGGGAAACCCCCTTTAGCCTCATTCACCTACGCAACCTGACCACCTTGGCAGAGGCAGGGGCGCGCATTGTCCCCGCCATTCCGGCCTGGTACCACCAACCCCGCACCATCCTAGATCTGGTGGATTTTGTGGTGGTGAAGGCCTTGGATCAATTTGGCATCGACAGCCACCTCATCCAGCGCTGGCAAGGGATGCGTCAGCGCCAGATCCTCAAGTTGTCCTCTGAGGAGTAAACCCCGTAGCCAAGGCGAGGGCCTCCCGGCCGCGTTTTTTGGCGGTTGGTTTTCTTTCCCTGGGCTGGCCCCGTGGAGACATAGATCCTGGCTTATGATTCAAGAGCAAGTCATTGCACCCTCTGATTAACATGAAGACGCTCACGCTGCACCAGTTACAAATCTTCGAGGTTGCCGCCCGTCACCTCAGCTTTACCCGCGCTGCTGAGGAGTTGTACTTGACCCAGCCTACGATTTCGATGCAGATCAAGCAGCTCAGCAAAGCCGTGGGGCTGCCCCTGTTTGAGCAGGTCGGCAAGCGGCTCTACCTTACAGAAGCCGGCCAGGCTCTTTACCAGACTTGCCAGAAAATCTTTGAGCAGTTGAATCAATTGGAGATGACCCTCGCTGACCTGAAGGGACTAAAACAGGGGCGGCTGAGCATTGGGGTCGTCACCACTGCCAAGTACTTTATTCCTCGCCTGCTGGGGGCGTTTTGTCAGCAGTATCCCGGTATCGACGTGTCCCTGAAGGTGCTAAACCGGCAGCAAGTTCTGGAGCGGCTGAGTAACAACATGGACGACCTCTACGTGATGGGGATGCCGCCAGAGGATCTGGATGTGGTAGCCCAGCCTTTCCTGGAAAATCCCTTGGTGGTGATGGCCCCCATTCACCATCCTTTGGTAGGCCAAAAGCGGATCCCCTTGGCCCGCATTGCCCAAGAGCCCTTCTTGGCCCGCGAGCCCGGTTCTGGCACCCGCATGGCGGTGGAGCGGCTCTTTGACAAGCACAACTTAAAGCTCAACATTCGCATGGAGATAGGCAGCAGCGAAGCCATTCGCCAGGGCATTATCGGCGGGTTAGGCATTTCGGTTTTGTCCCAGCATGTGTTGGCTCTAGGGGGGTGGCAACAGCATTTGGCCATTTTGGATGTGGAGGAGTTTCCCATCCAGGGGTTTTGGTATCTGGTCTATTTGCGCTCCAAGCGCCTTTCGCTTGTGGCTAAGGCTTTTGCTGATTTCCTGCTATCTCAGGTTTCTCAGATGGAGCTGGATTTTCTTGCAAAAGAGCAGCACAGATCCCCTCTAAATTCCAATCCAGATCAGCTTTCTGGCAGAGAGGATGAAAAGCATTTACCAGCTCTTGCCGCAGCCCCTGGAGGCCCTGGAAATCACGGGTAAAAAAGACCCGTAAAAACGCCAAGTAGGCCCGTGCCCAGTTGTCTTCAGGATTCAACTTGACAATTTGTTCAAAATGCTGCTGGGCTGCTTGCGGCCGCAACAGAGCCACCTCCAGCAACGCCAGCTCGTAGTGGCTTTGGATCTGCTTTTCCCGCTGGCCCTGGGCGGCTGCCCAGTGTCGTTCTCCCTCTAGCAGTTGGCGGATCAAAGCTCGGTCCGGATCGGTGAGAAAAGTTGGATATTGCAACGTTGTCCAGGCGTTGAGGTAAAGGGAGAGGGCCTCGAGATCTCCCTGCACAGCCGCCTTGGCCGCCTGTCGTAGGAGAAAGAGGGGATCTCCTGGGGGGGAAATAGGGGATCCCCCTTTCCCGCCGCGGGATCCCTTCCAAGCCTGACTGAAAGACCGGCGCCTTCCTTGGGGGGATTGCCACTCCAGGTGGAGGATTCCTTCTTTTGTTGCTAGCTCTGGCCAGGCCAAGATCTCCTCCACCTGCCAACTGCCGGGGGCGTAGAGCAGCAGGCGGTTTTGGCCAACCACCCAGGCCCGCTTGGCCAAGACCTGCCCCTGGGGATCTTCCAGTCGCGCCCAGACAAGGGTTTGGGCCAAGTCCTGAGCCGGCCCCTGCCACTGCAGCCGCCAGGCTTGGGTTCTTCCTTCGAGCTGCAGCAGCTCCACCTCCTCCGCCGGAGCGGGCAACTCTTGCAGCACAACCCTGGGCTTGGTGGGGAAGTAGGTGTACAGCCGGCCCACCGCTGGCAGATCGAACTGCTGCCGCTGCCAGTCGGGACTCTTGTCTAGGAGTTGCCGGATTTGCTCCTTGGCTGGACCGTAGGGGCCGACAATTCCCTGCTCCCCTGGCGCGTCCACAAACCCATCCAAGAGCGCCAGCTCCACCTCCGGCCAGGGAGTTTGCCCGGCACTACGGAAGGTAATTGGCCAGCGCTGCAAAGCTGCCAGGTAGCTGAGCGTCTCGGAGGAAATCAACTCGGTGTTGGGGAGGACACCTAGGGTGGTGGTCAAGCCTGGCTGCACCAGGGATCCAATCCATCTCGTCAGCTCCTGCTGGGGGTGCTGCCCATGCCAGCGCATTTGGATCCCTTTCCAGAGAGGAGCCACGCCGGGAGTGAGGGGCTGCCCCAGGTTAAGGAGGGCCAGGGATCCCAGAGCTAGGCTTATGCCAACTCCCTGGCGCAACGCCTTTTGCCCCCAGCGTTCCCCCAGCCAGCGCCAGACTTTGTCCAGCCCACCCGCCGAGAGGAGAGCTAGCAGGGGCAACAGCGGCAGCGTAAAGCGCACATCCTTGATGGCCACCAGCGTGTAGATCAAGTAGCCCGAGCTGTAGAGGCCCCAGAGGAGAGCCTCCCGCCGGCTTGGGGATCCCCAGAGCGAAAGCAGCGGCAAGGGGCATAGCCAAGGGCTCGTTTGCAGGGGCAAAAAGCGCAAATAGGCCGTCCACCAGCACAGGGATCCCGCTGGGCAGGTGAGGTAGTAGTGGGCAGTCTCGGCATAAGCCCAGCCGTTGCTGAGTACAAACAGCCAGTTGGCTCCATACCAGGGCCAGCACAAGAGCAGCATGACCCCCATCCCCAGGGTCAGGTGGGCCAGCCGCACCAGCCAAGGGATCCTCACCCCCAGCAGAACAGCCAGCAGGGGCGGTAGCAAAAACAGCACCCCTGTCCACTTGGTCAGCAGCACCGCCGCCACCCCTGCCCCCACCCCCACCGCCCCCCACCAGGAGGGCTCCTCCCCATAGGCCCAGAGCGCCCAAAAAGCCAACGTCACCGCCACCACCAGCGGCAGCTCCAACATGTACACATGGGCCAGGGCCGCGATCCCTGGGTAAAGCACCAGCAGCGCTGCTGCTAGCCAGCCCACTTCTTGGGAGTGGTAGATCCGCTGGCCCAGGCGCTGGGTTGCCAGGGTCAGGATCCCCAACAACGCCAAATTGAGCAACTGCCCGTCTGCTCGGCTAAAGGGGTGCAGAGCTGCCAACGGGATCCCCAGCCAATAGGCCAAAGGCGGGTAGCGCTGGTTCAAGTGCAAAAACTGCTGCCACCACAGCCCTTCCCAGCGAAACCGCCGCAGGTGCTCCCCAAATGCCTGCGCCTGCAACAGGTGCTGCGCCTCATCCCAGGCCGGTGGCAGGGGATCACTCCAGTTCCAAACCAGCAGCAGCAGCAGCGCCGCCATCCCCAGTCCGGCCCAGGCCGTGAGCAAAGGGATCCCCCCCGGTTCCGCTAGCCAACTGGATGCCCTCTCCATTGCCTTGGCCCTGATTCCCGACGCTACACTCAACTTGGGCTGCCCTTAGACAATACCCACCTCCCCATGACCGTTCCACCCTCTAGTCCCACAGGCGTCTGGATCCTCCCCGATCAGCTCCACCCGCAGCAAGCTGCCCTTGCCTCTCTCTCGGATCTACCCCCCCACCGCGTTCCCGTTCTTTTCATCGAATCCCACGCCTGGGCCAGCTCCCGCAACCATCACCAGCAAAAGCTGGTCCTGGTCTGGTCGGCCATGCGCCACTTTGCCCAGGAATTGCAGCAGCGCGGCCACCCCGTCACCTATGTGGAAGCCGAGGGCTATGCCGAGCCTCTACAAGCCTGGGCCAGGCAAAACCGGTTGCAACAAATCCGCCTCATGCAGCCCGCCGACATCCCCGTCCGCGAGGAGGTGGGAAAGCTAAGATCCGTCCTCCCCTGCCCGCTCCTAGTCCTAGAAAACAACCACTTCCTATGGACAGCTCGCCAATTTATCGACTGGGCCCTAGGCCGCAAGCGCCTCCTCCTAGAGGACTTCTACCGTCAAGGGCGCAAACGCTTCCGCATTCTGATGGACGGCTCCCAGCCCCTCGGCGGGCGCTGGAATTACGACCGGGAAAACCGCCAGCCTCCCCAGCCTGGCCGGCGCTACCCTCCCCCTTTGACATTTCCCCCCGATGCCATCACTCAGGCGGTGATGGAGAAAGTGCGGCGACGTTACGGCCACCACTTCGGATCCCTGGAAGGCTTTGGCTGGGCTGTTACTCGCACCCAAGCCTTGCAGGTGCTTGAGGACTTCATTCAACACCGCCTGCCTTATTTTGGTCCTTGGCAGGACGCCATGCAAGCCGGGGAAGACTTCCTCTACCACTCCCTCCTTTCGCCCTACCTCAACCTAGGACTTCTCACCCCCCACGAAGTCATCGCTGCTGCCGAGCAGGCCTACCATCGCGGCGGGATCCCCCTCCCTTCGGCCGAAGGCTTCATCCGCCAGATCCTGGGCTGGCGAGAATACCTGCGCGGCTTCTACGAATACCAAATGCCCAACGGCTATGCCCAGAAGAACTTCTTCGGCCACCACCGCCCCCTGCCCCAGTTCTTCTGGACGGGCGAAACCGACATGGCCTGTCTGCGGCACACCCTCGGCCAGATTCGTCGCCACGGCTACGCCCATCACATCCAGCGGCTGATGGTACTCAGCAATTTCTCGCTCATTGCCGGCATCCAGCCCCAAGCTGTAGAAGCCTGGTTTCACGATGTCTTCATCGACAGCTACGACTGGGTGATGCAGCCCAACGTCATCGGCATGGGCCTTTTTGCCGACGGCGGCATGCTTTCCACCAAGCCCTACGCCGCTTCTGCCCAGTACATTTGCAAAATGAGTGACTACTGCCGCCGCTGCCGCTACAATCCCAGCGAGAAGGTTGGCGAACGGGCCTGTCCCTTCAATACCTTCTACTGGGATTTCCTGTTGCGCCATCGTTCTCTCTTGCTTCCTCTGGGAAGGATGAAATGGGTACTAGCCCACCTGGATCGCCTGCAGCCAGGGATCAAAGCCCAAATCCAAGCGCAAGCCGCTGCTTGGTGGGAGTCCACGTCCAATGCCTAGGGGCAACTCCCTGGGCCTGCTGTTTGGTATTCACTAGAATTGGAGACCCTTTTTCGCGTGCTACTTGGTTCTAAGGAGCCCACGTCATGAAATGTCCCCGCTGCGGCAAGCAAGAAATCCGTGTTTTGGAGTCCCGTTCGGCAGAAGGTGGCCAAAGCGTGCGGCGGCGGCGGGAATGCATGTCCTGTGGCTATCGCTTCACCACCTATGAGCGCATCGAATTCATGCCCATCATGGTCATTAAACGGGATGGATCCCGGGAGAGTTTTAACCGCAACAAGATCTTACAGGGGGTGATGCGCGCCTGTGAGAAAACCCCCGTGACCCTTAAGCAAATGGAAGAGCTGGTCGACGAGATCGAAGAGAAGCTCCAATTAGAAGATGTGCAGGAAGTAACCACCCTCCGCATTGGCGAGATGGTTTTGGAGCGCCTGCGGCACTTGAGTGAGGTGGCCTACCTGCGCTTTGCCTCTGTGTATCGTCGGTTTCGAGACATCAAAGACTTTGCTCACGAGTTGGAACAGTTAGAGCAGTTGGAACGACCGTCGCGCCAGGATTTAGAGCGCCTCCTCCAGGACTCCCTTGCTTCAGAAGGGAGCACAAAGTAGAGAAAATGCTCTCCAGGGGCTCCCATTCGCAAAGCTTGGCGCTATGCTTGGGGTAGCAGTCGCTGCTTGCCCTAGGCCTAGCGCTAGGCAGGCGGGGGTAGGCGGCGTTTAGCACTACCCTTAGAAGATCCAGACTTCACAGTGTAGGTCTTATGCAACACAACTTTCGGGCTTCCAGCCTCTCTGTAGCTCCTAGCAGCAACAGCTTTCCCTCTCCCGAGGCCCTGGAAACTGAGCCTAGGCCTGGGACAGTGCCGCTCCGGGTACATCAACAAGTGGCCGAAGAGCTGGAGTCTGCCCGTCAACAGGTAAGCCGCCTCTCCTTGGAAAATCAGCGCTTGCGCACCCTGCATCAGCAGTTGTCTGGAGAAATTGCCGCCCTCGAGCAAGAAATTCAGGGACACGTGGGCCAGATCCTAAAGCGCCTGCAGCAACTTAACCTGCGGCTTGCTGACTCAAGTCAACAAGCTGCTGCTTCCGAAAGAGAAGCTACTACAGCGTCCTGGCGAAGGGATAACCCAACCTCCTCGCCCTACGACTTTCTCAATCGCCTTAAGCAGCGCCAAGCCTGCAGCGAAGCTTCACCCTTCTCCAGCAATGGCTACTCTCCTACCTTGAGCTTAACTGGGCCCCCTTCTGAGTCGCTTCACCAAGCCCACTTCTCCGCTGTTCCCACCTGCCCTCCTCATGAAACCCCTGCCGCGCCCCCTTCGCCCCAGGCTAAGTACCAATTTCCTTCTCTAGAGGAGCTAATGCAGAACAGGGGGAATCCAGCTCTCTATCCCAGCGAAGCCTACCAGCGTATGCAGAAGCAGCACCATGGCTCCCAAGGATCCCCCCTACTTTGGATAGCAGCAGCTATCGTCTTAGTGGCTGGCTCTTTTGGACTAGGATTCGTAGCAGTGCAACCCTTCTTGCATAGCAGTTCCCCCTCTCCTCAAGCACCGTCGGCAGGCCCCTAGTAACAAGCAGGAATAGCAGCCCCTTTTTGGTGAGAGGGGGCGTGGTGGAGTCTGGCACCGAGCTATTTTTCCGGAGGGTCACCCCTCCAGTAGGTTCGCCGCTGATGCGTTTCACGTCCGAGTTCGGGATGGAGTCGGCGTGGTTCCACATCGCCATGGGCACCAGACCCCCACACCCTGAAAGCTGCACAGCAAGAGACGGCAGGAGGACTAGGTCAAGCAGACGGTCTGTTAGGACTCCTCGGCTGCATGCATTACTGCACTTCCACCTAGAGCCTATCTACCGGGTCGTCTTCCCGGGACCTTAACAGAGGACTCATCTTGAGGTGGGCTTCCCACTTAGATGCTTTCAGCGGTTATCCACTCCGCACATGGCTACCCAGCGTCTACCGTTGGCACGATAACTGGTACACCAGCGGTGCGTCCCTCCCGGTCCTCTCGTACTAGGGAGAGCTCCTCTCAATCCTCTTGCGCCTGCACCGGATATGGACCGAACTGTCTCACGACGTTCTGAACCCAGCTCACGTACCGCTTTAATGGGCGAACAGCCCAACCCTTGGGACGTACTACCGCCCCAGGTTGCGATGAGCCGACATCGAGGTGCCAAACCTCCCCGTCGATGTGAACTCTTGGGGGAGATCAGCCTGTTATCCCTAGAGTAACTTTTATCCGTTGAGCGACGGCCCTTCCACTCAGCGCCGTCGGATCACTAAGGCCGACTTTCGTCCCTGCTCGACTTGTAGGTCTTGCAGTCAAGCTCCCTTATGCCTTTGCACTCAACGGCTGATTTCCAACCAGCCTGAGGGAACCTTTGCACGCCTCCGTTACCCTTTAGGAGGCGACCGCCCCAGTCAAACTGCCCACCTGAAACTGTCCTTTCCCCCGCTTCCGGGCAGAAAGTTAGAATTCTAGCCTTGCCAGAGTGGTATCTCACCGGCGACTCCATACCCCCCGCAAGGGGTACTTCTTTGTCTCCCACCTATCCTGCGCAGGCAAGGCCCGAACCCAATTCCAGGCTACAGTAAAGCTTCATAGGGTCTTTCTGTCCAGGTGCAGGTAGTCCGCATCTTCACAGACAAGTCTATTTCGCCGAGTCCCTCTCCGAGACAGCGCCCAAGTCATTACGCCTTTCGTGCGGGTCGGAACTTACCCGACAAGGAATTTCGCTACCTTAGGACCGTTATAGTTACGGCCGCCGTTCACCGGGGCTTCGGTCGCCAGCTTCGCTTGCGCTAACCAGCTTCCTTGACCTTCCGGCACTGGGCAGGCGTCAGCCCCTATACGTCGTCTTACGACTTAGCAGAGACCTGTGTTTTTGGTAAACAGTTGCTTGGGCCCTTTCGCTGCGGCCAGCTCGCGCTGGCACCCCTTCTCCCGAAGTTACGGGGTCATTTTGCCGAGTTCCTTAGAGAGGGTTATCTCGCGCCCCTGGGTATCCTCTACCCACCCACCTGTGTCGGTTTCGGGTACGGGTGACAACCTTCATCGCCTACGAGCTTTTCTTGGCACTACCCTTCACCACGCGGGGTCCGTAGACCCCTCCCAATCCAGTCAGGGTGTGGCTAGCTCTCGTGCGTCCCTCTTCGGCTCCAGTTGCCAGTCAGGGAATATCAACCCTGTGTCCATCGACTACGCCTTTCGGCCTCGCCTTAGGTCCCGACTAACCCCCCGCGGACGAACCTTCCGGGGGAACCCTTGGGTTTTCGGGGCATTGGATTCTCACCAATGTTTGCGCTACTCAAGCCAGCATTCTCACTTCCGCCTCGTCCACGGCTGCTTGCGCTGCCGCTTCACCCTAGCGCGGAACGCTCCCCTACCATCTAATCCACAACTTCGGCGCACCGCTTAGTCCCGTTCATTTTCGGCGCAGGGGCGCTTGACCAGTCAGCTGTTACGCACTGTTTAAAGGATGGCTGCTTCTAAGCCAACCTCCTGGTTGTCTTCGCACCCCCACCTCCTTAACCACTGAGCGATGACTTGGGGGCCTTAGTTGGTGGTCTGGGCTGTTCCCCTCTCGACGATGGAGCTTATCCCCCACCGTCTCACTGCCGACTAACCCTGGCGTATTCGGAGTTTGGTTCGGTTCGGTACGGCTTTCGCCGCCCTTACCGATTCAGTGGCTCTACCCCACCAGGTACCTGTCGACGCTGCGCCTCAACGCATTTCGGGGAGAACCAGCTAGCTCTGGGTTCGATTGGCATTTCACCCCTAACCACAGCTCATCCGATGATTTTTCAACATCAACCGGTTCGGCCCTCCACTTGGCTTTACCCAAGCTTCAGCCTGGCCATGGTTAGATCACCCAGGTTCGGGTCTACAGCGTGCGACTTAGCGCCCTCTTCAGACTCGGTTTCCCTCTGGCTCCGGCATTCCCGCCTTAACCTGCCGCACACTGTAACTCGCTGGCTCATTCTTCAACAGGCACGCGGTCACCCGTTCAATCGGGCTCCCACTGCTTGTAGGCACACGGTTTCATGCTCTCTTTCACTCCCCTCCCGGGGTTCTTTTCACCTTTCCCTCACGGTACTGGTTCACTATCGGTCACACAGGAGTATTTAGCCTTGCGAGATGGTTCTCGCCGATTCACACGGGATTTCCCCTGTCCC
>NZ_JANSHF010000010.1:0-85505 GCF_047461475.1 Synechococcus sp. WC10meta | reverse complement strand
AGATGTGTATAAGAGACAGGGGGTGTATTCGCATCGACGGCATCGATATCCGCACCGTCACCCTCAAAAGTTTGCGTCGCCAAATTGGCATCGTCCCCCAGGAGATTACCCTCTTTTCCGGCACCATTGCCAGCAACATCGCCTATGGCCAGGAGCACGTTGACCTGGAGGCAGTGCGCCAGGCGGCCCGGGTGGCCAATATTGATAGCTTCATTGAGAGCCTGCCTGAGGGCTACGCTACCCGCATTGGCGAGCGTGGGATCACCCTCTCCGGCGGTCAGCGGCAGCGGCTAGCTATTGCCCGCGCTGTGCTGCTCAACCCCAAGATTCTGATCCTGGACGAGGCGACCTCCGCCTTGGATAACGAGTCGGAAGCCTTGGTGCAGGAGGCCCTGCAGCGGCTCATGCAGCGCTGTACCGTTTTTGTTATTGCCCACCGCCTCTCCACGGTGCGCAGCGCCCATCGCGTTTTTGTCCTCGAAGAGGGGCAACTTCTAGAGCAGGGCAACCCCCGCGAGCTCCTGGTTAAAGGAGGACGCTACGCCCAGCTCCACTGGCGCCAGTTTCAGTAGCTCCTAGAGCCCCCACCGCTGCCGGAAAGGGCAGTAGAACTCTGGGTCTTGGGGTGCACCCCCCGCAACTCCACAGATGGCTGCGGCAAACTCCACTGCCCGCTGCAGCAGTACTGCTTCTGGCCACCTTCGCAGCAGGCCTAGGATGGCCACAGCGCTAAACCCATCCCCTGCCCCTACTGTATCCACCAGCCGTAGCGCTGGCACCGCCTCCGCCCAATACACCCTCTCAGCCGTAAACAAGAACGCCCCTGCCGCCCCCAAAGTTAGGAACAAGCCCTTGAGGCCCAACTGCGCCCGCAAGAGCTGCCCCTGCTCCACCACCTCCCCGCCAGGGATCCCTTCCAGCTGAACCACTTGCTCTAGCTCCGCCTGGTTGAGCTTCAGCCAAGTGCAGGTGCGCAGCATCTCCCGGATGGGGCCTGGGTGCCACCAGGGATCCCGCAAGTTGAGGTCCAAAAACACCGGACAGCCTAAAGCCAGGATGGCCTCCTGGAAATGGCGGTGGGCTGACTCTTGCCGTGCGGCCAGACTACCCCGGTAGAGGAGGCTGGGCTGGAAGGCCCTAAGGACAGCCGGATCCAGCTCGATGAAGTCATAGGCCTGCTCCGGCAGGATGGCAAAGGTTGGGATTCCCTCTCTGTCGAGGGTGACCTGGACTTGACCGGTGGGGTGAGCTGGATCCCGCTGCAGCCCCTCTAGACGTAGCCCCTGCCGCCGCAGCGCCCTCAACACCTGTTCCGCTGCCTCATCCTGGCCAATGCGGCTAATCAGGAGGGGATCCAACCCCAGTCCCTTGAGGTTCCAGGCCACATTCAAAGCGGCTCCTCCCAGCACCACCCTGTCAGGGAAGCAATCCAGAAGAACCTCTCCCAAGATCAGAGGCGGGCCAAGCGGCGCTTCGAGAAGAGCCATCCTGGTTTCTAGAACGCGGGGACGCCGTGCCGCTCGAGAATTTGCTGATAAGTGTTACTGCGGAACCAGCGCTCGATCTCTCGGGCTCGCAGCACCGGCAACGGATGGGTACGGCCAAGGGTTTGGAGTTGCTTGAGCTCCAGTTGCCAGAGATCGCTATCCAGCTCCTCGTAGGTGCGGGCCTGTTCCAGAAAGGCATCCACGTTGAGCTTGGCGGCCAACTGCGGCGAGCCGCCGCACAGCTTCATCAGCACTGAGATTACGGTTCTGGCGTCCTGGGTAACCAGCAGCGCTGCCCGGTCGCAGGTAAACTCAGCACAGCGCAGCCAGTGCAGCAGTTGATCCTGCAGGGCGCGGTAGAACAGGCCGCCAAAGGGGAGCAAGCTGGTGGAGAGCACGAGAAGGTTGGCCATCGTCAGATAGACGCCGTGGTTGCATTTGAGATGGCCCAGTTCATGGGCAATGACAGCTTGCAGTTCCTTTGGCTCCAGCAAATCCAGCAGGGAGCTGTGCAAGACAATGAAAGGCTTTTTCCCCTGCATGGCAAAAGTGTAGGCGTTGGGCACAGGGTTTTGCCGCACATAGAGCTGGGGCACCTCCAGATCCAAAATGCGGCAGGCTTGAACCAAAAGCTGGTAAACTTCCGGCAACTGCTGCTCGTTGATTTGGATACTGGAGGCAATGTTATCCAGGTAAAACATCTCCCCCGCCGTGGAGCCAAGCAAGTTTTGAATTAGCAGGCCTAGGCCCGGCAGTTGCTGCAGAGAGCGGGTGGCTTGCAGATCCACTGGATGGCGAAACTCGTCGGCCCGCAGGCCCAAGAGGAGGCGAGGCTCGCTGGAAGCAGTTGGCATAGAGGGCGCGGAAGACATAGGAGGCTGCAGGAAAACGGTAAGCTTGAGAGGCAAAAAGCAGTAGCGACGCTCCTCCCATTCTGCCTCAACTGGTAGGGGGTAAGGCGGAGCAAGCTATCATGGCTGAGGACAAAGGTGGGAGAAAACCGCGTGGAGGCAAAATCGATCTTGGTGGCGGTTGCCCTGATCCTCTCTTTGGCAAGCTTCTACTTTGGCACCCGCAACGGCTTCTACGACACTGACAAGTATCATGGCAACGGCTCTGCCCACTAGGCGCAAGCACACCGCTCCCCGAGAGGCCGGTAGTGCCGGGGAGGCCTGCGTGCAGCGGTACCTGGAAGGGCAAGGCTGGCAGATCCTGGCCCGGCGGTGGCGCTGCCAGTGGGGGGAGGTGGATCTGGTGGCCTACAAGGCAGGGCTGCTGGTTTTTGTGGAAGTTAAAACCCGCCGCGGCCAGGGCTGGGATCAGGGCGGACTTTTGGCAGTTGGGATGCGAAAACAGCAGTGCTTGATCCGAGCTGCCCAGGCGTTCCTAAGCCAGCATCCCCAGTTAGTGGAAGCAGCCTGCCGCTTCGATGTGGCCCTCGTGGAATATCGGCCTGGTGGTGGCTACGCTTTGGCCGACTATCGGCAGGGAGCTTTTGAGGTGGAGCGGTAGCGCCGCTCATCCAGCCAAGTTTGTAAAATTACGGCCGCCGACTGCTGATCGATTAAACTCTTCTGGGCTTTGGCGGGTATCCCTGCCTGGCGCAGATCCCACTCCGCCTGCACGGTGCTTAGGTACTCGTTAACTGTCTCTATGGGTAAATCCACAGCCGCCTGGAGAGCCCGCACAAAGCGCTGCACCTTGCGGGCTTGGGATCCCACCGAGCCATCGGCCAAAAGAGGGATCCCAACCACCACCACGGTGGCCTGGCGGCGGCGAATCCACGCCTGCACTTGAGCGATATCTTCTGCGAGGGAGCGGCGCTGGATCACCCCCAGGCCAGTGGCCAATAGCCCCAGCCCATCGGAGCCGGCGACACCAATGCGGCGATCGCCCACATCCAGACCCAGCGCCGAAAAGGGCTCCCTTGTGGGAGAATAGTTCAGGCTTGTGGACATCCGGGTTTCCATCTTGGCGACATTGGAACGGCCTCTCCCTGTCTGGAGTCCTCGTTGGGAGTCTTCTCATGAGCAGTGCTACTCTGTCTCTACCTAAGCATGAAGTCAAGGATCTGAGCCTTGCTCCCTTGGGCAAGCAGCGGATTCAGTGGGCGGCGCGGGAGATGCCGGTGCTGGCCCAGATTCGGGAGCGCTTTGCCCAAGAAAAGCCCTTGGCTGGCCTGCGTCTAGTAGCCTGCTGTCATGTCACCACCGAAACTGCCAATCTGGCCTTGACCCTGCAGGCGGGTGGAGCCGAGAGCGTCCTCATTGCCAGCAACCCTCTTTCCACCCAAGACGATGTGGCCGCTAGCCTGGTGGCCGACTACGGCATTTCAGTCTTCGCCATCAAGGGGGAGGATGTGGAAACCTACCGCCGCCATGTCCAGATTGCCCTGGATCACCGCCCCAACCTCATCATCGACGACGGCGGCGATGTAACGGCGGAGCTGGTGCAGCATCGGCAGGAGCAGCTCTCCGAGCTCATCGGCACCACGGAGGAGACCACCACCGGCTTGGTGCGTCTGCGGGCCATGCTTAAAGCAGGGGTGCTCAGCTTCCCGGTGATGACCGTTAACGACGCTGCAACCAAACACCTGTTTGACAACCGCTACGGCACTGGCCAATCCACCCTAGACGGGATTCTGCGCTGTACCAACCTTCTCCTGGCCGGGAAGACGGTGGTGGTGGCCGGCTATGGCTGGTGCGGCAGGGGAGTGGCGATGCGAGCCCGCGGCATGGGATCCCAGGTCATCGTGACTGAGGTCAACCCGGTGCGGGCCCTGGAAGCAGTCATGGACGGCTTTCGCGTTCTGCCCATGGCTGAGGCTGCCCCCCTGGGGGATCTGTTCATCACAGTCACGGGCAACAAGCATGTCCTCCGCGGCGAGCACTTCGACGCCATGAAGGATGGGGCAATGGTCTGCAACGCCGGCCACTTCGATATCGAGATTGACCTAGTGGCCCTGCAGGAGCGGGCCGTTTCCCGGCAGACAGTACGCCCCTTCGTGGAAGAGTACCGTCTTCAATCGGGCAAATCGGTATTCGTGCTGGGAGAGGGCCGGCTCATCAACCTAGCTGCTGCCGAAGGCCACCCGGCTAGCGTTATGGACATGAGCTTTGCTAACCAAGCGCTGGCCTGCGAGTACCTGGTGAAAAACCGGGGTCGGCTGGCTCCAGGGCTGCACCCCATCCCCCCTGAGGTGGACGAGGCCATTGCCCGCCTTAAGCTCAAGGCCATGGGGGTCCAGATCGACAGCCTCACCCCGGAGCAGATTGAGTATGGCAACACCTGGACTGTAGGAACCTAAAATACACGCTGCTGCTAGTGGACTCTTGCCCAGCTTCCCAACTTGAAATGCAGGGGTGCTTCTGATAAGCTCTGGGCGAGGTTCTCCCTGGCTGCAAGTTGGGAGGGGAGGGGGATGGCAGCGCGGGTAGGCATCAATGGTTTTGGCCGCATTGGACGCTTGGTGCTGCGGGCAGCTTGGGGTTGGCCGGAGCTGGAGTTTGCCCACATCAACGAGATCAAGGGCGGGCCTGCTGCCGCAGCTCACCTACTTAAGTTCGACTCGGTGCAGGGCCGCTGGAACCTCGACATCGAGGGATCCGACCAGAAGTTGCGCATCCAGGACAAAATCCTGACCTTTAGCGAGTGCAAATCTCCTGGCGAAGTGCCCTGGGCTGAGTTGGGGATCGACCTGGTGCTGGAGTGTTCAGGGAAGTTTGTGAAAGCCGCAGAGCTAGAGGCCTACTTCAAGGCCGGGGTGCGCAAGGTCATTGTGGCTGCTCCCGTCCAGGACAAAGAGGCCCTCAACATCGTCATGGGCGTCAACGACCACCTCTACGACCCGTCCCGCCACCACCTGCTTACCGCCGCCTCCTGCACCACCAACTGCTTGGCCCCCTTGGTGAAAGTCATCCACGAGGGGATCGGCATCCTGCACGGGGTGATCACCACCGTCCACGCTGTCACCAACACTCAAACGCTGGTGGATGCTCCCCACAAGGATCTGCGGCGAGCCCGCTCGGCTTTGCTCTCCTTGGTGCCCACCACCACCGGTTCTGCCACAGCCATTGGCCTTATCTACCCCGAGTTAAATGGCAAGCTCAACGGCATTGCGGTGCGCGTGCCCCTGCTGAATGCCTCTTTGACCGACGCCGTGTTTGAGGTGAGGCGGCCTACCAGCGTGGAAGAGGTTAATCGTCTCTTAAAAACGGCAGCCGAGGGCGAACTCAAGGGCATCCTGGGCTATGAGGAGTTGCCCTTGGTTTCCGTGGATTTCAAGGGAGATCCCCGCTCCAGCATTGTGGATGCCCTCTCAACCCTGGTGGTGGACGGCACCCAGGTAAAGGTTCTGGCCTGGTACGACAACGAATGGGGCTACGCCAACCGCATGGCGGAATTGGCCCGCAAGGTGGCCCTTAGTCTGTAAGTCCTTTGGAGACCTGCCCATGACTGCTGCCTCAAGCGCCCAAGCGGCTGCTGTGCGCAACTACGCCCTGGTAACCGCTGCCTACTGGGGTTTTACCATCACCGACGGCGCCATCCGCATGTTGGTGCTACTTCACTTCCACAAGTTGGGCTTCACCCCGATTCAGATTGCCATGCTGTTTCTCTTCTACGAGATCTTCGGGGTGATCACCAACTTCCTGGGCGGCTGGATTGGATCCCTCTTTGGCCTGCGGCTGACCCTCTACGGCGGCATTGCCATTCAGATCTTTGGCCTGGTGATGCTGGGGGTGATCAACCTGCAGTGGCCGGTCTGGGGCCAGGTGGCCTATGTGATGACGGCCCAAGCCCTAGCCGGGATCGCCAAAGATCTCACCAAGATGAGCTCCAAGAGCGCCATCCGCCTGGTGGTGCCCAGGGAGGCTGAATCCCGCCTCTTCCGCTGGGTGGCCATGCTGACGGGATCCAAAAACGCCCTCAAGGGGGTGGGGTTCTTTGTGGGAGCGGCCCTGCTGCAGATCTTCACCGAGATCTACGGCGATCCCATGGGCTTCCGCATGGCCAACTTCGTGCAGGCGGGGGCGCTGGCGTTGATCTTCTGTTCGGGGGCGCTGCTGCCAGCAGACATGGGCAAGGTTAAGGCGAAGATCCCCTTCAAACGCCTGTTTTCCAAAAGCCGCGAGATCAACCTTCTCTCAGCAGCCCGCTTCTTCCTGTTCGGGTCGCGGGATGTGTGGTTTGTGGTGGCCCTGCCCGTGTTTCTCTACGACAGCCTGGGCTGGACCTTCATGCAGGTGGGTAGCTACATGGCCATCTGGGTCATCGGCTATGGGATCATCCAGTTTCTGGCGCCGCAGCTGTTGGGAGGGGGTCGCCCGGGCCGCGCGCCCAAGGCCCGCACTCTCCAAATCTGGACGTTTACCTTGACCGCAGTGCCAGCCATCATTGCCACCGCCTTCATGGCCGACCTCCCGCCGGAGTGGGTGGTCACTGGCGGCCTCATCCTCTTTGGGATTGTCTTTGCCTTTAACTCGGCGGTGCACTCTTATCTAGTGCTGGCCTACACGGAAGACGACGACGTAGCCCTCAATGTGGGCTTTTATTACATGGCTAATTCCGGCGGGCGGCTGTTGGGGACGGTAACTTCTGGGATCCTCTTCCAGTTCTACGGATTGGAGGGCTGTCTTTGGTTTTCCACCCTCTTGATCTTGGCGGCGGGGCTGTTTTCGCTGAAATTGCCGGATCCCACCAAAACCCCTGTGGAGTGGGTGGTCAAGCCCGGCGACTGAGTGTCACTCCAGCAGGACCAGGTTATCCCGATGGACAGCGGTATCGACTCCCTCGTAGCCCAAGATGTAGGGGATTTCAGCAGTTTTCCTGCCTTTGATCCGCCGCAGTTCCTCGGCGCTGTAGTTGACTAGGCCCCGCCCCACCTCTCGCCCGCTGGGATCGCACAGGCGCACGGCAGCCCCCGCCTCAAAGTCGCCAGAAACGTCGGTAATCCCCGCTGGCAGCAGCGAGCGCCCCTGCTCACAGATTGCCCGCACGGCTCCCTCATCCAAGGTCAGGGATCCCTCGGGGATAAGGCCGTAGGCAATCCACCGCTTGCGGGCGCTAACCGGCTGAGGAGCGGGCTCAAAGCGGGTGCCAATGGGCTCGCCGGCTAAGATGGCTGGGATCTGGTCGGGCCGTTTGCCGTTGGTGATCACGACCGTCACGCCGGCAGCGGTGGCGATTTGAGCCGCAGCGAGCTTGGTTGCCATGCCGCCGGTGCCCCAGCCACTGTTGCCGTGGGCTTCCGCCTTTACCCGCAAAGGCATGCCGTGCTCCACCCGCTCGATGGGCTCGGCGGAGGGATCGCGGTGGGGATCAGCGGAGTAGAGCCTGTCCACATCGGTGAGGAGGATCAGCCACTTGGCCTGCACCATGCTCGCCACCAGGGCAGAGAGGGAGTCGTTGTCGCCAAACTTCAGCTCCTCCACCGCCACCGTGTCGTTTTCGTTGACGATGGGGATAACCCCCATCTGCAGCAGTTGGGTGAAGGTGCGATTGGCATTGACGTAGCGGCTGCGCTCCACGAAGTCGCCTCGGGTGAGCAGCACCTGGGCAATGGGTTGGTTGAGAGCAGAGAAGAGATCGTCGTAGAGGCGAATCAGCCGTCCCTGACCCACCGCCGCCACCGCCTGCTTTTCCGCAATTGCCGTCGGCCGTTGGCGCAAGCCCAGGCGGGCACAGCCTATCCCCACCGCCCCGGAGGAGACCAGGATTACCGCATAGCCCTGGTTGCGCAGCCGCGTCAGCACCTCCACCAGGGGCCCCAACACGGAAAGGCGCAGGGAGCCCGTCTGCGGATCCGTCAAGCTGGAGGTGCCGATTTTGACGACAATGGTTCCCTCTGTAGCTGCCATATCGCTAACCCTCCCACCCCACTGAACCCTAGAGCCTGGCTTGCCCGCGGGGTCGCTCCGAGGGAGAATATTATAAGTTCGCCTCCCGCTCTCTTTCTTTGCCTGTGAATCCTGTCCGCACCTTTTCGGCCACCAAAGCGGCTTTTTTGAGCGCCTACCCTCGCCCTATTCACCCCGCCTATCGCCGGGTGGTGGAAGAGTTGCTGGTGGAGCTGCACCTAGCCACGGTCAACAGCGCCTTTGTCTACGATCCCTTTTTTGCCCTGGGGCTGGTTACCCTCTACAACGGGCTGATGGAGACTTACCCTTCTCCTGAGCAGCGCGAGGTCATCTTCAACGCCCTCTGTAAGGCTCTCCACCTCAAGCCGGAGGTGGTGCGCAGGAATGCCCGTGACCTGCTGGAGCTCCTGCGCAGTGGGGATCCCCAGCAGCGCTACAACCTGCTCTGCCTCAAACCAGAGGCGGAGGATGTGGGGGGGCTAAAGGCCATTTTGCAGCGCATGACCCAGCCTCCCTATGCCTACAGCCGAGTTTTGGCCGTTGGCCTCTACACGGCCTACGAGGCAGTAGCTGCCTCCCTCTATAAGGATCCCGAAGAGCGCAGCCGCCGCTTTCTGGAGGAGGTGATTAGGAAGCTGCCTTTCTCGCCAGAGAGGGTGAAAAAAGACCTGGAGCTCTACCGCAGCAGCTTGGACCGCCTGAAGCAGGCGCGCGCTGCTCTCGAGGAGATGGTAAAAGCGGCCCGGCGTCAACAGGAACGTCGCCAGTCGGCGGCTTCCCTGCCCGGCGGCTCCACCGCCGATCCCCCAAGATCCAGCAGCTAGGCCAAGTAAGCAATCCAACTCTCGACTACCTCTGGCGAACCATACCAGCATCGCGCGCCGCGGCCCGAGTGGTAGCAATTGGGAAGGGTGAGGTTGATAGCTCCCGGCAGATGGGCCGCCTCGATGGGAGTGATGCCATCTCCCCAGAGTTCTCCCTGGCCGGCAGTGAGCCGGTAGCTGTTGTAGGCTAGCCAGCTGAGGTAGTGCTCTCGCCGCCACAGGGATCCCCAGCCCACGCGCCGTCCTTGGATGGCCTTGCCAGCCACGCACACGTACTTGACCTGAGGCCAGAAGGCGCCTGGGTAGTGGGTGTTCACAAAGTCCAGGTTGCGCCTTGTCCAGCGCTCCCGGCTGGTGTGAGGGGATCCCAGGCTAATCAGGGTGGCCACGTGATCCCGCCCTTGCCAGACCTGACCTCCGTAGGGCACCGATCCCAGGTAGATGCGAGCAATCCAGCCGCCAGCGGAGTGGGCCACCAAGTTCACCTGCTCAGCTCCAAACTCGGCCTGGGTACGTCGGACAGTGGCCTGGAGAGCCCGCAAGATAGGCGTGACCGGCCTTCCTCCCAGGGTGGGCAGCCAACTGGCTACCCGCAGCGGTACCACTCGCGCTGGATAGCCACGCTTCTCCAGCTCCCGGCGCAAAGGCTCGTACTCCGAGGCGCCCGCCAGATAACCCGGCAAGATCACTGTGGGCAGGGGAGCCATGGGCTATCGTGGGTACCAAAACATGCCCTTGATCCCCTCGGGGTCGGCCGTAAAGCCAAGCCGCTCGTAGAAGCTGACCACTTCCCGGTCGGCAAAGAGGGTGATGTTGCTGATGTCCTGGGCGCGCAGCTCCTGAATGACCTTTTCCATCAGCCGCCTGCCCAGCCCCCGGCCCTGAAACTCAGGATGGACCACTACATCCCAAATGGTGGCGTTGAAGGCATGGTCCGAGGTGGCGCGGGCAAAGCCAATGAGACGTCGGTAGCTGCCCCGCTGCTGCCACATCGAGACCACCAAAAAACTGTGCTGCAGAGCTTTCCTAACTTTGTGGATGGGGCGACGCGACCACCCTACTGCATCGCAAAGCTCTTCCAGCTCGTACACATCTACGTTGGGATCCAGGCTAAAGACAATAGTCTCCCCCCCCACCGCCACCGTCTCCTGGCGAGGGGCAGGTGTAGCCGTTTGCGTTGACGCTTTGGCGGTGGCAGCCCCTGCTGACCCAAACAGGCCTTTCCAAAAACCCATGAGTGGAGTAAAAGCCCACCTCTGTGAGCATGTCCCCAGTATAGCCAGGATTGGCAGCAGAAACGGCCAGTCTGCCCAGGTGCTTCCCTGTCGGCCTGGAGAAGATTTTGAGGGAGACTTATAATTCAGGCTGGCCGGCGAGAAGTTTTATGGCTCCCCCTGGCACTGGCACCCTCGTCAATGCCCTCGCCATCCTCTTGGGCAGCGGCCTTGGCTGGGTTCTAGGCCGTCGTTTGCCAGAGCGCATCAGCCAAACCCTGCTCCAAGCTATGGGCTTGCTGGTGTTGGTTCTGGGGATGCAAATGGCCCTTACCCTCAGCAGCGCCGCCCAGGCAGTCACGGTCTTGCTGGCCTTGATCGGGGGAGCTTGGCTGGGGGAATGGAGCGATCTCGAGGCTGCCTTTGAGCGGCTGGGACAAGCTTTAGAAAAGCAGGTGAGCCGCTGGCTGGGCCCTAGCCCCATTGCTTGCGCCTTCGTGGCCCCCAGCATTCTCTTTTTGGTTGGGCCCATGACGCTGCTGGGATCCATCCAGGATGGCCTGGGGGATCCCTCGCTGCTCCTGGTCAAAGCTGCCCTGGATGGCATAGCCACCCTGGCTTTTACCGCCAGCCTTGGCTGGGGTACGCTGTTTTCCGCCCTGCCGGTGCTCCTGGTTCAGGGAGGAGTGGCCCTGCTGGCGCGACAACTGCAGCCCCTGCTGCGTCCAGACCTGCTTGCGGCCCTGGAGGCCACCGGTGGGATCCTCATCCTAGGTATTGGCATTAACCTGCTTGGCCTAGCGCGCCTGCGGGTGGCCAACCTGTTGCCGGCTTTGCTGATTGTGGAGCTGCTGGTGGGATTCTTCCCGCTGTGGGATCTTGACCTCTAGTCTGTCCAGAGCAAGGAGCAACTCCCCTCAGCTTGGCGGCAAGTGACGCTGGGAGATCCCGCTAGTGGGGTAGGAGAAGCCTCTATGGCCACCTTCCTCCGCGACTGGAGCTACCGCTTTCCCTGGCTTTACCGCAGCATTAGCCGCGCGGCGGCCCTGGCAGTGGGGGGGTATGCTCGGCTGCGGCGCTTGCCCCTGCAAGGGATCCCCATCCAACCTCAGGATCGGGTGTTGGATCTCTGCTGTGGGCCGGCGGAAGTGACACCGCTTCTGGCCGAGCTATGTCAAAACGTGGTCGGCGTGGATGCCTCACCCAAAGCCCTAGCAGCAGCCCGCCAGCGCCTACCCAACGTTGAATTTGTGGAAGCCTTTGCCCAGGATCTGCCCTTTCCCGCCAGCAGCTTTGACTGGGTACACACCAGCTTGGCCCTGCACGAGTTGACCTTCCCCGACCTCGAACAAGCGCTGCGCGAAGTCTGGCGGGTGCTCAAGCCCGGGGGGCGGCTTCTCATTCTCGATTTGCACGCGCCCCACCAGCCCCTACTTTGGCCTGGACTGGCCCTGTTTCTAGCCCTGTTTGAGACCGAGACTGCCTGGCACTTCCTCAAGCTGGACTTGCCCCAGTACCTGCAGCACCAGGGCTGGCAGTCCGTCCGGCAAACCCTGCACGCTGGAGGAGCCCTGCAGGTCATCCAGGCGCAAAAGCCTGTTGCTTGATTTGATAGAGCAGTTAACCCTGGTGCCAGAAGGGGGTGCCCAGAACAGGCGTGCTGGGCTGGGGTGTTTCCTGCGGAGCCATTGCCCCCGCTAGATAAGCTTGGCGGCCTGCACGCACCGCTGCCGCGAAAGCCTCGGCCATCGCCACCGGATCCCGGGCTAGGGCCACTGCTGTATTGAGCAGGACCCCATCGAAGCCCCACTCCATGACCTGGCAAGCGTGGGAGGGCAAGCCTAGGCCGGCATCCACAATTAGCGGCGCCTCGATCCGCTCCCGCAGCAGACGCAGATTGTAGGGGTTGAGGGGGCCTTTGCCCGTGCCGATGGGAGCGGCCCAGGGCATGACCACCTCACAACCGGCATCCAAGAGCCGCTGGCAGAGCACTAGGTCGTCGGTGCTATACGGCAAGACCTTGAACCCCCGCCGAACCAGCTCGGCAGCGGCAACGGGCAGCTGCACCGGATCCGGCTGCAGGGTGTAGTCATCGCCAATCAGCTCCAGCTTGATCCAGTCGGTGCCGAACACCTCTCGGGCCATCTCCGCCGTCGTGACCACCTCCTGCACGCTGTGGCAGCCGGCGGTGTTGGGCAACAGTGGGATCCCCAGCTTCTGCAGCAGGGCCCAAAACCCCTGAGAGGCCTCTGGCCCTAGGGCACCCTGGCGCCGTAGGGAAACCGTCAACAGGCAGGGCTGCGCCCGCGCCACCGCCTGTTCCAAAATAGCCGGCGAAGGGTAGCGGGCTGTCCCCAGCATTAGCCGGCTGGGCAGAGCCTGGCCGTAGAGCACCAAGGGATCCTCATCGGCCTGGATTGAAGGGGAAAGCTCAAGAAGAGTGGACATCGCTGGGACAGAGTTAGGACAAAGAGGAAGGCGCCTATGCCCTAGCCCCCGGCAGCCGGCACAAGGATCTCGACCTGGTCGCCCTCTTGCAGACGGGTTTGCTCGTAGCGGGCGCGCGGCACAAACTCCAGGTTAACCGCCACTGCAAAGGGGCCACAGACCTCCACCTGGGCGATGGCCTCGGCCAAAGTTGTGCCCTCCGGCAGATCGTAAGGCTTCTGGTTGATCAAGACCCGCATGGCGACAGAGACTCCTGGGGAAACGAGGCAGCCTGCACTTGAAAGGGGATCCCCAACTGCTGGGCTAGGCGGCAACTGCCGTGGTGAAGGTACTCCAGGACGGCGTCGTGAAGGGCCGGAGCAATGAGAAAACCGTGGCGATAGAGGCCGTTGATCTGCAACAGGCGTGGGGATGGCTCCACCACTGCCGGCAAGTTGTCTGCTAGGGTGGGACGGCATTGGCTGCCTAATTCTAGGATACGCGCTTCGGCAAAGGCAGGGTGAACCGTGTAGGCGGCGCTGAGCAACTCCAAAGCCGAGCGGACGCTCACGGGCGAGCGATCCTCGGATTCAATTTCAGTGGCTCCCACCACGAATAGGTGCCCTGGCTTAGGAGCAATGTAGATGGGATAGCGAGGGTGTAATAGCCGCGTTGGGCGCCGCAGCGAAACTTCTGGAGCGTACAAACGCACCACCTCCCCCCGCACTCCCCGCAGCGGTTTCTGCCCGCCCCATTCTTTTCGGGCTCCCAGACCACGGCAGTCCAAAACCCAGCCGCCGGTCTGCTGCTGCCAGGCCCGCGCCCGCTCGAGATCCCAAGAGGATCCCCACTCCACCTCCACCCCGTGCTGCCGCAGCTTGGCCAGCGTAGCCGACAGCAGTTGGCGGTTGTCTAGTTGACCCTCCTGGGGAAGATAGAGACCCTGGCTAAATCGGCCGGCCAGCGAGGGCTCCAGTTCAGCCAGGGCCTGGGCATCAAGCGGCTGGGGGCGGGGAAGATGGGGGAGGCGTTCTCTCACCGCGGCCAGCAAGTTGGAGAAGCGCTTGGCTTCCCCAGCATCTTGACGGTGCCAGAGGATCAAGGTGCCCTCCTGCTGAAAGAAAACGGGCTCTGGCAGGCTGGCTAGCAGCGCGGGCCAGCGGGAGAGGGCGTAGTACCCCTGGGCCACCACGCTGGCTTCGGTGATGACCGACTCAGCCAAAGGAGCGAGCATGGCCGCGGCAAAATGGGCGGCGCTGCTTTCTGGGGCGGTGGCCGGGGCTGCTTCCACCAGGTGCACCCGATGGCCGTCTTCAAGCAGACTGGCAGCCAACAGGCGCCCCATGAGGCCGGCCCCGAGGATGAGGACGGGATCCGGCTGGGCCGTCCGAGGGGTGGTCGAGGGCTTGGTCTGAGGAGAGCCGCTGGGAAGGGTCATTGGCGGTCAGTGGAGTCAGAAGCTGCAGGTAGGACTCCGCAGCAGGCCAGCAGCCTGGGCCTACCTAGAAAGATCCCGCAGGACATCCACGAAGTGATAAGGGGGCAAGGGAGGACTCCAGTCCAATTGCCAGTGGGGGTGCTCCGCCAGCCAGGTTTGGGTGAGCTGGGCGGCAACTTCCCGTTCGGCGGGAGTGAGTAAAAAGTATAGCCGCAGCACTTCTCCTGACTGGGGATCCCCCCTCTGCACAGGCCAGTTGGGGGGCCAGAGCTGCTGCAGCACGGCTAGCTCCTGCTGCCGTTGTTCCTGGGCCTGGCGCTGTTGCAGGTAGGCCTGCTTGCGGGCTAGCAGGTAGGCCGTTCCACTGGGGGCGGGCGGGGGATCCCCAGGAAGCGGGGTGTGAACCCTGCCTTTGAGGCAATACTCGGCTCTTTTCCCGAGAGCAGCTAGCGCCTGTTCGTACTCCGCCTGCTGGGTTAACAAGTGGGCTCCCAGCTTTTCGGCCGAGAGAAAACATGTGCCAAAGCGAAGAGGCAGAAGGGGTGTCTGGGCAAACAGCCGGCAGAGCACCTCGTCATGGCGCAGAGCCGAACGCAGGAGTACCTCGTCCGAAGCTTGGAGTGCCGCTGGGTCGGGTAGCGGCTCAATAGCGGCGGCAATGCGGCCCCCCGGCGGGGAGAACACCTGCAGTGGCTGCTGCATGCCAGGGGTTTGCTGGATGAATTGGCAAAGGGATGCCCCCGGCGTTGGCAAAAACGCATAGGTGTAAAGGATCCCTGCCGGCGGCTCTGGCTGAGCTGACCACAGCATGGTTCAATCCAGGCTGGGCTTTTCTTCTCAGCTTAAAGCCGCAGGAGCCAGGACGTTCGCTTGCCAAGCCTCACGCCACCCCTGCTGCCGCTAGGCTAGAGAGGGGGTTCAAGAATCAGCACACGTAAGTATGACTAGTGGCCCAGACTTCCAGTCTTTGGAAACCTTTCAAAAAGAAGAAACTGAGCGCTTGCGGGATCTGCTCCCCGCTTCCTTCCGAGCTTGGATCAAAGTTGTTCCTCACTCGGGAGGCGAGAGGCTGCTGGTTTCTCGCCGCCAGGCTCCCTGGCAGCCCCAGGGCACCATTGCCATCGACTTTCGCCGGTGGCAAGGGATCCCGCAGCCGCACCGAGATCTCCTGTTTCTGCGGGAGGTGGGCTGGCTTAGCCATCGCAACTGGCTGCAGCCAGGGTTTTACCAATTGCTGGCGCTGTTTGGGGGCATCACCACCCTGGTGGAGCTCTCTCTGCAACACCCCTTTTCTGCTCTTCTAGCGGGGGGCATTACGGCCCTCTCCGTTCGACAGATCTGGCAAAGCCTCAATCGCGAGAGCGCCCCTTTCGATGCCGATGAATTTGCCCTGCGCCGCGCCCAGTTCCGCGGCTATACCCGTCAGGAGGCAGCCCAACACTTGGCAGAGGCTCTGGAACAAACCCTGAAGCTGGATCCCTCTGACATCCTGACGGCGCTGCGGCTGCAGCGGCTGAGAACCATCGCCCGCAACCTCACTCCCTCACCGGGGAGCTCCTGAGGTCAGGTGCACCTGGGTGATGGCTACCCGACCGGAGAAGCAGACATCGGTGTCGGTTTGGGGATCGCGAGCGCGCTCTGCGTAGCGCCCCTGGTAGCGGAACCACAGCAACTCCAAGCCTTCTCCCTCTGCTTCCACGGCGTAATCGAGCGGCAGCGGCTGCGTGCAGAGGGGACAGTAAACTCGCTCCGGCAAAGGGGATCCAGGCGGCAGGTGGGGCAAGTTCACGTTCCAAAAGGCGCCTCTAGGTAAGGGTTGCTCCATCAGCTCTGCCAAGATCTCCCGCGTCCACCGCTGCGCTTGCTCCCAATCGATGGGTTGGCTTCCTGCCCGATACTGGGAGATGGCAATTCCCCGGATCCCCCGCAGCGCCGCTTCCCGCACCGCTGCCACCGTGCCGGACAGGTACACATCCGTTCCCAGATTCCCTCCCTCGTTGATGCCAGAAAGCACCCAATCCACGGAAGGGGCAAGCTTAAACAAGGCCACCCGCACACAGTCGGCAGGGGATCCCTCTACAGCAAAGGTGCGCGTGCCACGGGCCCAGGCGCGGAAGGGCCGCCCCGTCGTGACTTGGTGGCTACAGCCAGAAATCGGCTGGTGGGGGGCCACAATCCAGCAGTTTTCCTCGGCAACGAGAGCGCTGAGGGCCAGCCTGAGGTGCGCCAGCCCTGCCGCCTCGATGCCATCGTCGTTGGTTAGCAGTACCTTCATCTAAATTCCTCTGCCGGCAGCTTCTCGGGTTAGCCTAATCGCAAGTCCCTGTTGCAGAGGGGTTTGAGGTCAAAGGCAAGGCGGAGCCCGTCTCTCTTTATAAGGCAGATCCCCGGCGTTCCCTTCCCCCAACTGAGGCTTGGCAAGACTCAATGGCTTGAAACTCTGCACCGCTAGCAGGCGTCTACGGGCCTAGGTGTTCTAGACTCTTTTTTGGCAAGTCTCCTCTCCCCCTATGCCTTCTTCCCCTTCCGAAAAACCTGACCGGCAGAGCGTGATTTGGCTGGTGGCTGCTGCAGGGCTGACGGTTTTGCTCTGGCGGTTTCCCGGGGGCAATTACCTCCTCTATCCCTTTACCCTGTTGGCCACCTGGTTTCATGAGATGGGCCACGGGCTGACGGCGCTGCTGTTGGGGGGAGAGTTTCATCGTCTGGAGATCTATCCCAATGGCTCGGGGCTAGCTATCTACAGTGGCGAGCTGTTTTTAGGACGGGTGGGGCGGGCTTTGGTGGCCGCCGCTGGGCCGATGGGTCCGCCGCTGGCTGGGGCTCTGTTCATCCTCGCTTCCCGCCGCCGCAGCACAGCTTGGCTGGGGTTGGTGTTTTTGGGATCCCTGCTGTTGCTCTCGACGCTGCTCTGGGTGCGTTCTCCCTTTGGCCTCTTGCTCCTCCCCGCCATGGGTTTGGGCATCCTGGCGGTAGCTTGCTGGGCTTCCCCTTGGTTGCGGGGCTTTGTCCTGCAATTTCTGGGGGTGCAGGCCTGTGTGAGCACCTATCACCAGGTTGACTATCTCTTTATGGAGGGTGCTGTCATCAACGGGCGGCTGATCCTCTCCGACTCCAGCCAGATAGCCCAAAATTTGTTTTTGCCCTACTGGTTCTGGGGAGGGGTGATGGCGGTGTTTTCTTTGGTTGTGCTGATAAGCAGCTTGCAACTGGCCTTCCGCGACTAGCCAAAAGGGGCAAAGCCGCAATTTTGGCAGTGATTGCTATCACCCAAAAATCCGTTGCCCATCACTGCCCGGCCGCAAAAGCCGCCGCTACAGTAAGGGGCGTGAGGAGTGTGGGAGCGGACAATGTGGAGAGATGTCATTGGCCTGGCTTTGGCGGCCATGCTGCTATCTGTGAGCAAAACGTTGGCAGATACTCTGGGCCAAGACCCAGCCCTGGGCCAGATCCAGCCAGCCAGCCCTGCTGCTAGCCTGTCCCGCTAGAGGGGGTGCCCAAGCCGTTGTTGCGTTGCCATTTTGTGCAACACTCATCCTAAGAGTCGTTGAAGACACCGTCCGACGGGTGGGAGCAGTAGGCTTGGGATCCCCGATGCGCATAGCTCTGTTTACAGAGACGTTCTTGCCCAAGGTAGATGGCATTGTTACCCGGCTTTGCCATACAGTGCGCCACCTAACGGCCCGCGGCAACTCGGTGCTGATTGTTGCCCCTCAGGGAGCACCCAGGCGGTTTGCGCGGGCACGGGTTTACGGGATCCCCGGCTTCCCCTTGCCTTTGTACCCAGAGTTGAAGCTGGCTGCTCCTGGCCCGGCCATTGGCAGGCTGCTTAGCCGTTTTCGACCGGATGTCATCCACGTGGTCAACCCAGCGGTTTTGGGTCTGGGGGGCCTCTACTACAGTCAGACCATGAGGATCCCCCTGGTGGCCTCCTACCACACCCATTTGCCAAAGTACCTGAAGCACTATGGGCTGGGCTTTCTGGAGGGGGTTTTGTGGAGCCTCCTCAGGCTGGGGCACAATCTGGCGCGGCTCAACCTCTGTACCTCGACGGCCATGATGCAGGAGCTCACTGCCCACGGCATCGAGCGAGTTCACCTGTGGCAGCGAGGAGTGGATACGGAGCTCTTCCATCCCCAGGCCGCCAGTCCAGAGATGCGGGCCCGCCTTAGCGCAGGGCAGCCAGAGCGGCCGCTGTTGCTCTACGTGGGTCGGCTCTCCGCAGAAAAAGAGGTGGGGCGGATCCGGGTGCTCCTGGAGCAGATCCCGCAGGCGCGTCTGGCTATTGTCGGGGATGGACCGGAGCGGCGATCCCTGGAACAGCATTTTGCCGGCTATGACGTGGTGTTTACGGGCTACTTGCAGGGGCAAGAGCTGGCGGCGGCCTTTGCTTCTGCCGATCTATTTGTGTTTCCCTCCCGCACCGAGACGTTGGGGCTGGTTTTGTTAGAGGCCATGGCTGCCGGCTGTCCGGTGATCGCCCCCCGCTGCGGCGGCATTACCGATGTGGTGGACAGCGGCCGCAACGGCTTTCTCTTCGATCCCGACTCCGACAGTGACTTTGTTCAGGCCACACGGCAACTGCTGGAGAGGGCCGACCAGCGGCAACTTTTCCGGCAACAGGCCCGCCAGGAGGCCGAGCGCTGGAGCTGGTCCGCAGCCACGCAGCAGCTAGAGGAGTACTACCGCGCTGTCATCGCTGAGGCAGGACGTAGTCGGTAGAAATGACGTTCCAAAACACCTGGGCCAGGTCAGGCAGAGAGTGGCCGATCCCCTTCAATGGCCCGCACTTGCTCGACAAAGAACTCCTCTAGGGACTGCCGTTGCCAATGCACATCGGTTACCACCGCCCCCGCCTGGTTTAGGAGATTGAGTAGCTCCGGCAGGGATCCGCTCCATTCCCCTGACCAATGGGATCCTTGGATGGAGAAGTGCTCAAGGCAGTCGCGGAACTGCTCTACGGCGCCGCCGTGCCCTTGCACGCGGTAGCTCTTACTCTGGCCCAGCAGCTCGTCCAACGTTCCCTGCTGCACCAACTTGCCGCCGACCATGAGGCCGATGCGGCTGCAGATCACCTCCACATCCCCCAGGATGTGGCTGTTGAAGAATACCGTTTTGCCCTGCTGCTTGAGAGACAGGATGATCTCCCGCATCTGGTAGCGGCCCATGGGATCCAGACCCGACATCGGCTCATCCAGAAACACCAGCTCCGGGTCGTTGATCAGGGCTTGGGCCATGCCCGTGCGCTGCAGCATGCCCTTGGAGTAGGTGCGCATTGGCTTCTTGCGGGCCGTATCTATAGAAAGCCCCACCAGCTCCAGCAGTTGCGGGATCCGCTCCTTGAGGAGGCTGTCCGAGAGGCGAAACACCTTGCCAGCAAAATGGAGAAACTCCCAAGCGGTCAGGTAGTCGTAAAAATAGGGGTTCTCCGGCAGGTAGCCTACCCGCTGCTTGATGGAGCGATCCCCCAGGGGTTTGCCCAAGAGCGTGCCCCTGCCGCTGGTGGGCTCGACAATGCCCAGCAGACACTTGATCGTGGTGGTTTTGCCAGCTCCGTTGGGCCCTAGTAGCCCAAAGGTTTCACCGCGGGCCACGGTTAGCGAAAAATCCTTAAGAGGGGTGACCACCTTGGTTAGCCAAAAGCCGGTGCGGTAGGTTTTGCTTAGGCCGGCAACGGCAATGGCTGGCTCGGGCTGGGCGACAGCTGCTCCTGGGGAGGTGACAACCGTCTCGCTCATCGGGAAAAGCTGGAGTTGAGAAAAAGGCTAGCTCGCTATCCAGTTTACGCTCTACTCCCGCCTCGGCTGCAGTTTCCCCTAGAAAGGCGTCTTGACCTTCTTGGGTTGTTTAACCTTCAGCTCGCGAATCCGTTTCAACATCCTCTGGAAGTAGTCTGCGAGGAAGTCCTCAAGGGAGGTCAGGGAAGCCAGTTCAATGCCTAGGGCTTCGCACACCGGTGTCATGTCAGCGTGCATTGGCTCTCCGGCGGCAATCACCTCCACAAACGCCAGCCGGTCGGCAATGTTCCAGCTCCACTGAAAGAACTGGGCTACCTTGCGCGCTCCCCGCAACAGGCCCAGGGGTATGGTCCTGACCTTGGCCTTTTTGCCAGAAAGCTGCTCGCACAGGGCAATGACCTCTTGGGAAGTCCAAGCCTTGGGCCCCACCAAGGGAAAGATCTGTCGCTTGGCTGCTTCGAGGCTGAGGGCCCGCACCGCGAACCGGGCTGCGTCTAGGGTGTCGAGGTAGGCCGTGGGAACGCTCTCGCTGGTTACCCAAACGATTTGCTCTTCCAAAATGGGGATGGCGTACTGGCCAATCAGCCCCTGCATGAAGCCCGCCAGGCGAAAAATGGTGTAGGGCATCTGGGATCCGACCAGATACTTCTCAATGTGGTGCTTAAAGTTCATCAGGGGCACATTGGGGTATTCGTGCTGAGCGCCCATGATGGAGAAAAAGATAAAGTGCCCCACTTGGGCGGCCCGAGCGGCGTTGATTAAAGCGACCTTGCCATCCCAATCCACCTGGCGGGTGGTGAGCGTGTCGGTTGGTCGCACGCTGGCACAGTCAATCACCGCCTCAACACCCTCCATGGCCTCTCGGAGCGTGCTTGGCTGCAGCAGGTTCCCCACTTTGAGGTGGGCCCCCCATTCGCTTAGGAAAGCAGCCTTAGCCGGGTTTCGCACCAGACAGGTGACCTGATGGCCCTCCTCAATAGCCCGCCGCACTACCTGACGGCCCAGGGTTCCCGTTGCCCCGACAACCAGCACGTTCATAAAGTTATCATTTCTTAACCTTGGCCTTAGTTTATCAGACTGAGATAGCTCCCAACACACCCCCTCTCAGTCTGGGAGCAGACCCAAAAAGGGGGATCCCTGCTTGCTTGCCAAGGCCTACGGCCCGCTAACGCGATTGGCCTACGGCCCGCTAACGCGATCAGCTCAGCCATTGGCTGCCGAGGAGCCGGCTAGCTCGTTCATGCGTTGTGCCAAGGCAAAGTCCAGCTCCGTAATGCCCCCGGCGTCGTGGGTGGTGAGATCCACCCGCACACGGTTGTACACATTGGTCCATTCGGGATGGTGGCCCATGCTCTCAGCCACCAAGGCCACACTGCTCATCCAGCCAAAGGCTTCGACAAAGGAGCGAAACTGAAATTGGCGGTGCAGCTTTCCCTCCCGCAAGGACCAGCCCGGCAGGCTTTCCAGCTTGGCTTGGATCTCCGCTTCGCTCAGCTTGACAGGTCTGGACATGGGCGTTCCCCCCACTCGTTGCCACCGCTTTCATCAAAAAGGGAACTGAGAACAAGGCCTGGCTTATTTACAAAACTTCATAACCTTCTGGATCAGCCGCGCTGGCGCCGCCGAGGGGCTTATACAGCCAGTAGCCTTGCACGCTAAAGTGGGCCTGCTTGTAAAAGTTGAGGGCAGCCTGGTTGTGGCGATAAACCTGCAGGGTGATGGCTGCCAACTGCTGCTGGGATCCCCAGCGTTCCACCTGTTGCATCAAGGCCCTGCCCAGCCCTCGCCGGCGGTGAGCAGGATCCACCCAGAGCAAGAAGACGTAGGCTACCCGCCGATAGGTGGCTTGATCGGTGGAGATGCCGGCCCAAACACCGCCCACTGGCTCCCCTGTCTCTTCTTTCAAGATCCACCAGCAGGGGGTACGCGGGGGGTCAAAGAGGCGATCTAGCGTCTTCTCCAGGTGATCCCAGTGCTTCTGCTCGGGGAAAGATTCCTGCAAAGTGGCCTGCAGTCCCCGCCGCACCCAAGGTCGATCCCAGGCAGAGCCAATGCGCCAACGGTAGCCGGCAGGCAAAGGGATCCCAGTTTCAGACATAGGCAGGCATCCAGCAACCAGAAAGAGCTACAGGAGGGGCTTCCTCTATCGGTGCAGGCTGGGCCATATCTTGGGGTAGAAACGAGCGGATGCTCACCACCACCAGAGTAAACAGGAATACCAGTAGGATCAGGGCGGGAAGGACGTACTGCCGCAAGAGATCCATAGGCTGAGGGTGCTAGACTACAGACTATTTTGCAGCGCCTGGCCCCTGTCTTTCAGGACCAAATCCCCCCAGCCTACTTTGCAAGACTGGCGCGCCTGCAGAAGAAGCGATCCCCTATCCTCGCACCTGCAACAGCTCGCGGCGATGGCTGGGTAGTCGCCAGCACATCTCCAGCCAGCTCTTCAGCTCCTCCGGTTGGCTGGCAAGGCTCATTTCCACCAACAAAATGGCAGCTCGATCGCTAGCTCCTCTGGCTCCCAGCTGAATAAGGGCGGACAGGCTGTCTTCCCGCCAGTAGACGGATACCCCCTGCCGGATCAGAGCCTGGGCTGCCAGCGCGATACAGGAGGTTGGCACCTGGATCTCTCGCCGCTCGTAATCGAGAGGAGGCAGCATGAACGGCAACCCAAATCTTTATCATGTTTTAATCTTCTTCTCTTCTCGCCGGCTTATCCTGAGTCTTTGCAAACTGTGAAGTGAACTTTTGCGAACTTTTCGAGATTCAGGGACGTTGGCGCTCCCGCTTTCTCGTCCTTCTGCAACTTGCCCGAGGCTAGGAAAGCCGGGCAGAAAGCTTAAAAGATGGCGAAAGATCCTGCCTCCCTCTGAAGGCGGTGGCAACAATACTGGCAAGGGCAGAAGGGAGGCAGCTGCTAATGGAAAGGTGGCCAAGGCAGGTAAGCCGCTGGCTGCCCCAGCTTACTCTGGCGGGAGCGGTGTTGATCCTGGTGGCAGCGGGGAGGCCGCTGCGCTTGGTGGGCAACGGCGAGAACATGGTGCTGTTTACCTGGGGAGGGGGGGTGAGCCCGACGCCCCTACAGCCAGGCCTGCACTGGGTACCGCCCTTTGTCTCGCGCACGGTTACCTTCGATGTGAAAACCCAAGCTCTGACCTGGAGGGACGAGGATCCCGACGCCTACGCGCCGCGGCTGCTGGCCCTTTCTCAGGATGGACAGCTGATTGCCGCTGAGGCAACACTGCAATTTCGCATTGTGGACGCTCCCAAGGTTTATACCCAACTGGGGGAGAACTACCTCGATCGCATCGCTCCCATTGTCCGCTCGGTCATCCTCAACGAGACCAGCGGCTTTTCCGCCCAGGCTTTGTATTCCACCGAGCGCCCAGTGCTCCAGGGGCAAATCCGGGAACGGGTGGCCTTTTTGCTCAAGGAATATGGCATCGAGGTTTTGGACTTTCTGCTGCGAGACATAGACTTCGACCCCGATTTTGTAGCGGCTATCGAAGCAAAGACCATCGCCGAAAACGAACTGGTGAAAAAACAATATGAGATCGAGCAGGCGCGTCAGGAGGCCCGCGCCATCATTTCTCAAGCCGAGGCAGAAGCCGGTCAACTGCAAGCCAAAGCCGAGGCCCTCACCCGAAATCCCCAGTACCTGGAGGTAGTGAAGGCTGCCGTGCTGGGATCCCGCCTAGAGACGCTGGTTACTAAGTAGCTGTGCCGTCAGCCCCAATCTGGGAACAGGAGCAACTGCCGTGTATCCGACAGAGGAAGTGCCGCCGCGCCAGATGCGTTGGTTAGCCGGAGCAGCAATTGCTTTCCTAGCAGCCCTGGGATTGGTTCGCGCCTGCCTGTACGTCACCCCGCCTGGCCACGCCACCGTGGTGTTCAATACCTTTTCCGGGTTGCAAAAGGGGCGGGTGGAGCTGCCGGGGGTGATGTTCCGGATCCCGGGGATCGAGACGCCGATTACCTACACCGTGCTCACCCGCGTTTGGGAGTTTACCAACGACCCCAACTCCCCCAATGCCATCAGCAACGCTATTGCAGTTAACACTGCCGATGGGCAAGCCTTTACCGTCGACGTGGCTATTGCCCTCCGGCCCAACATCGCCACCCTGGACGAGCTGCACGCCACCATCGGCGAGAACTATCTTTCAACAGTGGTGGTGCCGTTGGTGCGCTCCAAAATCCGCGATATCTCCGCCTCTTTCGAGTCTGAGGATTTTTACCGCAAAAGCCAGCGCATGGCCATCGAGCAGCAGGCCCTGGACTTGATCCGCCAAGAGATGCCCACCGTCAACCGCAACGGCCAAACCTTGCCCTTGATAGAGGTAGAAGGCCTCTTCCTAGGCCATGCCGATTTCCCCCAGGCCCTGCGGGATTCCATTGAGCGCAAACAGGTGGCCTCGATTACTGCGCAGACGGCAGCGGTGCGGGCGCAGATCCAAGAAAAAGAAACGGAGCGGCTGTTAATCCTGGCGGCAGCGAACCAACGGGCCATTGAGCTGAAAGGGAAGGCGGCAGCGAAAAACGCCCAACTAGCGGATCTGCTGTTTTACGAGAAGCTGCAAGAGCGCATCCAAAACCCAACAGACTCCCTTCCCCCCTTGCGCATCATCCGCGTTGAGGGGGAGGCCACTGTGTTCCTCAATGTGGATCCTTACCAGGCAGCCCTGCAACAGAACGTGGATCCCCACCAGGCAGACTCGCACCAGGCGCAGTAGTCAAGCTTGGCCCCTTCGTCGGAGCTGCCAGGGCAGGTTGGGGCAATCGGCAGCTTGCTTTGCCTTGGCCACCACAATCACCCCCGCCACAGGGATCCCGGCAGCAGCCAAAGCCTGGTGCGCTGCCTCTACCGTAGAGCCGGTGGTGTAGATGTCATCCAGCAGCAACACCGGCGTAGCCGGAGGGCACTTGAGGGCAAAGGCTCCAGCTAGATTTTGCCGACGCTGCTGGGGGTTAAGCTCGTGTTGGGGCGCCGTGGCCCGCACCCGCACCAGGGCAGTGGGCAGGTGGCGAAGACCCGTGCGCTCGCAAAAAGCCTGGCTGATCAAGGCTGCCTGATTGTAGCCCCGCTGTTGCAGCCGCTCCGCATGGAGCGGAATGGGCACCACTGTATAGTCCTGGCGAAGCAGGTCAGAACGCCGCTGCCGGCTCTCCAGCCAGCGGGATCCCAGCCATTCCCCCAAGACCGCGCCAATCCGCCGCTGTCCCTGGTATTTCAGGGAATAGAGGGCTCTCCGCAGCGCTCCCCGGTGGATCCCCCAAGCATAAAGCGGCCAGGGCGAGGTGGTGACCGGCCAGGAGTCGAGCCGCTCCGCCTGCAATTGCCTCTGGCAGTCTTGACAAAACACTCCCCTAGCTGGCCGCTGGCAGAGCGGGCAGGGAAGTGCAATCCACCAATCCAGCCAGCCCATGGCTGCTGCAAGGTGCTCCTGTCGGTTTCAGTCTAGGAAGAAGAGCAGGAGACCCGACGGTTGACGGCGGGATCCCTGCTTGCTAGGATTAGGTACTGCCAAATAAAGACTAGCCGTCCTGGCCAACCCATGCCCACCATTCAACAGCTAATTCGCAAAGAGCGAAGCATTGCTGTCCGCAAGAGCAAGTCACCCGCCTTGAAAGGATGTCCGCAGCGGCGGGGGGTTTGCACGCGAGTGTACACAACAACGCCCAAAAAGCCCAACTCAGCCCTGCGGAAGGTGGCACGGGTTCGGCTGACCTCTGGCTTTGAAATTACAGCTTACATTCCCGGCATTGGCCATAATCTGCAAGAGCACTCAGTGGTTCTAGTGCGCGGCGGACGGGTAAAAGACTTACCTGGCGTGCGCTACCACATCATTCGCGGCACCCTTGACGCTGCAGGAGTCAAAGACCGCAAGCAAGGCCGCTCCAAGTATGGCGCAAAACGACCCAAGCCTGGTCAAGCGCCAGCCGCTACAGGCAAGAAGAAATAGTCTTCTTCCGAGACCAGTTTCCTATCCTGCATTACCCCTCTCTAGACAGTCCCACTATGTCTCGCCGTAGCCGTGCCCCTCGTCGTGAAGTGCCCCCCGATCCCAAATACGGGAGCCGTTTGGTGACCATGCTCATGCGCAAGATAATGATGAGGGGCAAGGCGTCTCTAGCTGCCAGGATTCTCTACGAGGCTCTTGACCTTGTAAGGGAGCGCACTGGCCAGGAGCCGCTGGCCGTTCTGGAAAATGCCGTGCGCAACGTCACCCCTCTGGTGGAGGTCAAAGCGCGGCGCGTGGGTGGGGCCACCTATCAAGTACCCGTGGAGGTGAGGCCAGAGCGAGGTACCTCGCTGGCGCTGCGTTGGCTAGTCACCTTTGCCCGCACTCGCTCAGGCCGTACTATGTCAGCCAAGTTGGCCAACGAGATCATCGATGCAGCCAACGAAACCGGCGGTGCCATCCGTCGGCGAGAGGAAGTCCATCGTATGGCTGAGGCCAACAAAGCATTTGCTCACTACCGCTACTGAGCTTGTCTGGCCAAGTAAGGAGGCAGTGGTTGCTATCCCTCTCCATAGCCTAGGAGAGGCGTAGGATCTGGAGAAAAGTCGGCAAAAGAGATTAAAATTGTAAAGGTTTTTTAGTTTGCCTAGGTCGCAGGGCGACGAGGATTGGGAGGTTAACGTGGCGCGCACAGTTCCCCTAGAGCGAGTCCGCAATATCGGCATCGCAGCTCACATCGATGCCGGCAAGACCACGACGACGGAGCGGATTCTTTTTTATTCGGGCCTGGTGCATAAGATGGGCGAGGTTCACGAGGGAACCACGGTAACCGACTGGATGGAACAGGAACGGGAACGGGGTATCACCATCACGGCTGCAGCCATCACCACCCGCTGGACAAAGCGGGATCCGGAAAACCCCTCCCAGCCTCTTGCCGGTGCGCCAGAGTACACCATCAACATCATCGATACACCCGGCCACGTGGACTTCACCATTGAGGTGGAGCGCTCCATGCGGGTGCTGGACGGCGTGATTGCTGTCTTTGACTCCGTAGCAGGCGTGCAGCCGCAGTCAGAGACGGTCTGGCGCCAAGCTAATCGCTACAACGTGCCCCGCATTGCTTTTGTTAACAAAATGGATCGCATGGGGGCCAATTTCCTCAAGGTTTGCAACCAGATCCGGGAGCGCCTTAAAGCCAATGCCGTTCCCATTCAATTGCCTGTTGGGGCAGAGGAAGAATTCCGCGGCATCGTTGATCTGGTGCGCAGGCGGGCCTACATCTACATGGATGAGCTTGGCAAGGACATTCGCTCCGAGCCGATCCCAGAGGGAATGAAGGATCTGGCAGCAGAGTACAGGGCCAAGCTGGTGGAAGCGGTGGCTGAAGTCGATGAAACCCTGATGGAAAAGTATTTTGCCGAGGAGGACTTGAGCGAAGCAGATTTAATGCTAGGTCTGCGCAAGGGCACCATCAGCGGTCAAATTGTGCCGATGCTCTGTGGCTCTGCCTTTAAGAACAAGGGCATCCAGATGCTTCTGGATGCAGTGGTGGATTACCTCCCCTCTCCCATCGACATTCCAGCCATCAAGGGCATACTGCCGGATGGCACAGAGGTGTCACGCAAGGCCAGTGACGAGGAGCCTTTCTCCGCCCTTGCCTTTAAGCTGATGAGCGACAAGTATGGAGATCTCACCTTTATTCGCGTCTACTCCGGCGTTCTGACCAAGGGCACTTACGTGCTCAACTCTACCAAAAACAAGAAAGAGCGCATCTCGCGACTGGTGGTGCTCAAGGCAGATGAGCGTCTGGATGTAGATGAGCTGCGGGCAGGGGATCTGGGAGCGGTGCTGGGCCTGAAGGACACCACCACCGGCGACACCCTCTGCGACGAAAATGCTCCGGTGATCCTAGAATCCCTCTACATCCCCGAGCCGGTCATCTCCGTGGCCATTGAGCCCAAAACCAAGGCGGATGTTGACAAGCTCTCGAGGGCGCTGCAGGCCCTGGCCAAGGAAGATCCCACCTTCCGCGTCTCGGTGGATCCAGAAACCAACCAAACCATTATCTCCGGCATGGGCGAGCTCCACCTGGAGATTCTGGTAGACCGAATGCTGCGGGAGTTCAACGTGGAGGCCAACGTCGGCAACCCGCAGGTGGCCTACCGCGAAACCATCCGCAAGGCCGTCAGCCGTGTGGAAGGGAAGTTTATCCGCCAAACCGGTGGCCGCGGCCAGTATGGCCACGTGGTGATTGATTTGGAGCCGGCAGAGCCAGGTACAGGCTTCGAGTTTATCTCAAAAATTGTGGGTGGGGTCATTCCTAAGGAATACATTCCACCGGCTGAGCAAGGGATCCGCGAAGCCTGCGAGTCCGGCGTATTGGCTGGCTATCCGCTGATTGATATCCGCGTCACCCTGGTGGACGGCTCCTTCCACGAGGTGGACTCTAGCGAGATGGCCTTTAAGATTGCCGGTTCACTGGCTCTCAAGGAAGCCGCTCGCAGAGCCAACCCCGTACTCTTGGAGCCCGTGATGAAGGTGGAGGTGGAAGTGCCCGAAGCCTTTGTCGGGGATGTCATTGGGGATATCAACGCCCGCCGCGGCCAGCTGGAGGGGATGACTACCGAAGGTGGCACTTCCAAGGTCACCGCCAAGGTTCCCTTGGCAGAGATGTTTGGCTATGCCACCGACATCCGCTCCAAGACGCAAGGGCGGGGTATCTTTACGATGGAGTTTAGCCACTACGAGGAAGTTCCTCGCAATATCGCGGAAGCCATCATTGCCAAAAGCAAAGGAAACGTAGCTAACTGAAAAAGGAAGTGAGGATTCATGGCACGCCCTAAGTTCGAACGCACCAAACCCCACGTTAATGTTGGCACCATTGGCCACGTGGACCATGGTAAGACGACGTTGACCGCCGCCATTACCATGACCTTGGCTGCCCTCGGCCAAGCGACGCCCAAGCGCTACGACGAGATTGACGCGGCGCCCGAGGAGAGAGCCCGCGGTATCACCATCAACACGGCCCACGTGGAGTACCAGACAGAGAAGCGTCACTACGCCCACGTGGACTGCCCTGGCCACGCTGACTACGTAAAAAACATGATCACAGGGGCAGCCCAGATGGACGGGGCCATCCTGGTGGTGTCGGCGGCAGATGGACCCATGCCGCAGACGCGGGAGCACATCCTGCTGGCCCGCCAGGTAGGAGTGCCCAACATCGTCGTCTTCCTCAACAAGGTAGATATGGTGGACGACGAGGAGCTGCTGGAGCTGGTAGAGCTGGAGGTGCGGGAGCTCCTGTCCAAGTACGATTTCCCCGGCGACGAAATCCCGATTGTCAGGGGATCGGCTCTTAAGGCTTTGGAGAAGATGCAAGCCAACCCCAAAACCCAGCGGGGTGAGGATCCGTGGGTGGACAAGATCCATGAGTTGATGGATGCGGTCGACTCCTACATCCCGACGCCAGTGCGGGAAGTAGACAAGCCCTTCCTGATGGCAATAGAAGATGTCTTCTCGATTACAGGTCGTGGCACGGTGGCAACCGGCCGAATTGAGCGCGGCCGCATCAAGGTGGGGGATACGGTAGAGATCGTGGGGCTGCGCGAGACCCGCTCCACCACGGTGACGGGTCTGGAGATGTTCCAGAAGACGCTGGACGAGGGGATTGCAGGCGACAACGTCGGCGTTTTGCTGCGGGGTATTCAGAAAAACGAAGTGGAGCGGGGCATGGTCCTAGCCCAGCCCAAAACCATCACCCCCCACACCCAGTTCGAGTCGGAGGTTTATGTCCTCACCAAAGAAGAGGGGGGCCGCCACACACCCTTCTTTGCGGGCTATCGTCCCCAGTTCTACGTGCGTACCACCGACGTCACGGGCACCATTTCCTCCTTTACGGCTGACGATGGCTCGAAGCCGGAGATGGTGATGCCGGGCGACCGCGTTAGGATGACGGTGGAGCTCATCCGACCCATTGCCATTGAGCAGGGGATGCGCTTTGCCATCCGCGAAGGCGGTCGGACGGTTGGAGCTGGGGTAGTCTCCAAGATCCTGAAGTAAGCTACTGGCTCGCAGCAGGGATTGGGCGCTGGTTACTCCAGAGGACTCGATCCCTGTTGCCTTTTAAGTACACCCTACTCTCTCTTCAAGTATGGCTACTTTAACCCAACAAAAAATTCGCATCCGCTTGCAGGCCTACGACCATCGGCTGCTGGATACTTCCTGCGCCAAAATTGTGGATACAGCCCGCCGAACAGAGGCAGTGCCAGTGGGGCCAATTCCGCTGCCGACGCGGCGGCGCCTTTACTGTGTGCTGCGTTCCCCTCATATAGACAAGGACTCGCGGGAACATTTTGAAATCCGCACCCACCGGCGCATTATCGATATCTATTCCCCCTCCTCCAAGACTATCGATGCTTTGATGAAGCTAGATCTGCCGGCAGGGGTAGACATTGAGGTGAAGTTGTGATGGCCTGGGCGGGGATCTCTAGCGCTCCAAGGTAAGGGGGCAGGCGGTGGCGACGGCAGTCGAGCAAGAAGGACAAAATTCTGAGCCCATCCCCGTCTTAGTGGTAGGAGCCCTGGGCAGGATGGGGAGGGAGGTGGTGCGAGCAGTGGCCCAAACCCCCGACATGAGGTTGGTGGGAGCAGTGGCTCGTTCGCACCTAGGCGCAGATATTGGCGAGGTGTTAGGGCTAGGAGCGTTGGGAGTGGCCATTAGCGACGACCTGGCAGGGCAGCTGCTGCGGCTGTCGCAGCAGAGTACCCGAGGCGTCATGGTGGACTTCACCCATCCTAGCTCTGTGTACGAAAACGTCCGCTCGGCAATTGCCTTTGGGGTGCGGCCAGTGGTGGGGACAACCGGCCTAACGCCGGAGCAACTGGAGCGGCTGCGGGATCTAGCGGACAAGGCTGGCGTGGGGTGCCTCATTGCGCCTAACTTTGCCATCGGCATGATCCTGCTGCAGCAGATGGCGCTGCAGGCGGCTCAATATTTCGATCACGTGGAGATCGTCGAGCTGCACCACAACCGCAAGGCCGATGCCCCCAGTGGCACAGCTCTGCAGACGGCCCAGCGGCTGGGACAACTGGGCAAGGCGTTCAACCCCCCCGAGGTGGAAGAAAGGGAGCTGATCCCCGGCTCGCGGGGTGGGATCCCTGGCCCCAACATCCCCATCCACAGCGTTCGCCTGCCGGGGTTGGTCGCCCACCAGGAAGTAATCTTCGGCGGCATGGGGCAGACGCTCACCCTAAGACACGACATCACCGACCGCGTGGCCTTTATGCCGGGGGTGATCCTGGGCATCCGTAAGGTGTTGCAGCTCAAGGGATTGGTCTACGGGCTGGAGCAGGTGTTGAGCTAGTTGCTAAGAGGTGGGATCCCGGCCTCGTCAAGGATGCGGGGGATGAGATGTTCGGTCTTGACGGCCATCAGGTGCACGCCGTTGCAGATCTGGCGGGCCTGGCGCACTTGTTCGGCGGCAATGCGAATCCCTTCTTCCAGGGGGTCGGGAGCCTTGGCCAGCCGCTGGATGATGGCCTCCGGAATCTGCACCCCCGGCAAGTTGCGGTTGATGAACAGGGCGTTTTTGGCAGACTTGAGCAGAAAGATACCGGCCAGGATGGGCTTGCCGGCAGGGCGCCCCAGCTTGTCCATGAAGCGCTCCAGTTGGTCGAAGTCGGTCACCATCTGGCTCTGGAAAAACTGGGCCCCGTGCTCCAGCTTGCGGTAGAAGCGCCGCTCCAGGCCCGAAAAGCTAGGGGATTGTGGCTCCACCGCTGCCCCCGGAAACAGGCAGGTGCCGCCGTCAGGAAGGGGTTTGCCGTTGCAGTCAAGGCCGCTGTTGAGGCGCTGGATAAGCTGCAGCAGGCGCACCGACTCCAGGTCAAAGACGGCTCGAGCATCGGGGCAATCCCCGACGTGGATGGGATCCCCCGTCAGGGCAAGAACATTGCGCAGTCCAAGAGCCGAAGCTCCTAGCAGATCCCCCTGGAGAGCCACGCGGTTGCGATCCCGGCAGGCCAGTTGCAGGATGGGCTCAATGCCCGCTTGATGCAGCAGCAGCGAGGCGGCCAAGGGGCTCATGCGGGCAACAGCCCGGTTGGAGTCAGTTATGTTGATGGCGTGCACCCGCTGTTTGAGCTGCTGGGCCAAAGCCAGCATGGCAGTGGTGTCGGATCCCTTGGGTGGGGTGATCTCGGCGGTGAGCAGAAACTCTCCCCGCTGAATGGCTTGAGCAAAGCGCGATGGCGGTGAGCAAGTCAAGGCCACAGTTTTAAGAAGAGAAAGCAGTGCGCTGGCCTATTATCGATCGTTTGAGAGAGTTTTTCTAGCTAAGGCATTGCTTTTTCTCAGAGCAGGGGTAAAAGCTGGGGGCTGTAAGGACTCCGTCCCGCTGGCGCGAACATAGCCCTGCAGTTGGCAAGCCACCCGCGAGCCTCTAGCGGGCTGGTTTACAGCAGCCCCCAAAAGCGCAGTCTCATTTCTTCCCAGCCACAATGCCCACACCCTAACCTCTTCCTGCGCTGCTGGATAGGCAGATCCTTGGAGCAGGCTTGACTAGTGTATCTGGGATTCACCAGCACTACGCCAACCTCTTCTTGGGATGGCTCAGGCGTGATTTGAACACGCGACCCAGGGCTTATGAGTCCCCTGCTCTACCGCTGAGCTACTGAGCCAGGGAGGTTCTTAGCCTAGAATAGCATCTCTGCATTGAAATTGCTCCCTAAAAATTGCTCTCCCCGGCTATCTGTGTCAACTCCTTCTCCCCAGGGATCCCTACGGCGATTTTGGCTAGCCCTGCTGCTACAGGTGGGCCTGGTTGCACTGGTACCAGCCCGGAAAGCGCTTACCCTCGCCACCGGCACCCCCATCTACTTGCAGATTGCTCCTGTGGATCCCTATGACCTCTTGCGGGGCCGCTACGTAGCTTTGAGCTACACCGTTGCCCAGTTTTCCACTTTGGAGAAGCTACCTGGCTGGTCACCTGAGCTGAGTAGGCCAGGGATCCTCTACCTGCGCTTGGCCCCTCCCAATGGGGATCCCGCTCAACCCTGGCAGGCCATCGGCATCAGCCGCGACCGACCCAGGGAGCTGCAACCTAAAGAGGTTGTCCTACAAGGGTGGTTTGATGGTGGGCAGCTTAGGTTTGGGATCGAAGAGTTTTTCATTTCGGAAGCGCTGGGAGATGTTCTGGAACTAGAGATCCGCCGCAACCCAGAAACACTGCGAGCAGAGGTGAAGGTGGATCCCTGGGGCCAAGCAGCGCTGGTGGGCCTTTGGGTAGGAGAACAGCGGTACTAAGAGAAGAGTGAAGCTGGTCTTGCTCTGCCGCCCTTCTAGCCCTCTTTCTTTTTCCGAGAGCGAGTTGCGCTTGTTTTCTTGGCCCTGGCAGATGCTGTGGATTTTTTAGACGACTTCTTCTGGCTAGGAGGTGGCGCTGTAGGAGCTAGAAAAAATACTTCTTTCAGCGCCTCCAATTTCTTGCCTCGTGTAATTTTGCACCCCAGCTTGGTTATGGGGGTTAAGTCCTGCCACCAGCTCCTATCTGCCTCCGCAATTCGCGCGGCTGCAATGGTTACATCAACTCCCTTGAGCGGAGTGCCAGGTTGCTCAGCCAGGTATCTCAGCGCAGCCAAGATGGTTTCTCTAGAGGCCTCCGTCAGATTTACCTTCGGAACCACTTCTCTGGCGAGAATTTGGGCTTGCTCTACCTGTTCCGGAGCTGGGTCGACAATGATACACCAAAGCCTCTCCAACCCGGCTTCTTGAGCAACTGCGTAAACAAAATGGTTGCCAATGGCCTTGTACTGGTAGTCGCCAGCCTCGACCACTAGCAACGGCACCCAGTTGTGACCTCCTGTTGCCCTTAGCTGAGCTGCTGCTGCAGTAACCAAGAACGAGGGAGCAGAAAACCCCTCAGCGGGCGTAATGCTCTCGAGGGGTAGGTTAACCAGCTTGCCAAGTTCGGAAAACTCACTCATCGATAAAGTACTCGCTGGCGAGACTTTGGTAGTATTCTAAGACTCTCCTGTCCCTAAAGACAGCAGGAATTCGAGCAAAGTTTGCCTGTGATATCACTGCATAGTCAGGTATCCTAAAGATGGACTTGTCTTCATTATCTTTCCTAAAGCGAGGCCAGAAATATGGAAGTAGGCTCCTCTCTTGCTTGGTGAGCTTATCTATTTCTTGATTTGCTAGCTTAATAGTGTTTTCACTCCCTGAGGAAGCACCATTGAAAAAGATAGGCAAAGCCCTAGGGCCGCCATCCTGTCGTGACTTAACAGTTTCTGGAATAAAGCTAGTAATTACTCTGACAGCATTACTCAGGGAAGAAAGATCGCTGGGACGAGTGGGGATCAAAATAACGTCGGCAGCAAAAACACCACTCTGGCTAAAGTAAAGCCATTGAGTTGGGCAGTCAATTAGGATGTAGTCATACTCATTGCGAAGAGGGGCAATCAGATCGCGAAGGCGCCGAGTTCCCTTCTGGATATATGCTACCGCCTGGCTATCAGTTAGCGTTTCCAGTTCAGGGTCTCTTGGGATGATGTCAAAGATGGAAACTATACTCTGTTTGCCTTGTCTAACTGTCTTGAGTCTGTATGTTTGGACAACGGAATGAACATCTATTTTGGGATCCTTTAAGCACTGCGTCAGTGTAATTTTTCCAGGAGTAACTCCCAAGTTTCTTGTCAGATCTCCTTGGGAATCAAAGTCAACAACTAAGACTTTCTTTCTCTTTGTTGCTAGTGCTGCTGCAAGGTTAATAACTGTTGTTGTTTTGCCTACGCCTCCTTTATTGTTATACACGCAGATAGTCAAAGCCCGCTCGTAGTTTTCTATCTTGTCTCGCAAGTTGCGAACTATGCCCTCAATGTTATTTGAGCTAATATCAAGGTTTGCTGTAGCAGGGTGAACAACTTTTCCGTGCCTCCTCCAGAGCTGGATGTTGTTTGCATTGGTGATAATTCCCCATTTTGCAGATTTGCAGTTCTCGCCGAGCAGGTAGCTTTCTATTTGACAAACTGCATCCCTATAGCAAGATCCTTCTTTGAGGTTGACTACTCTGGATTTTGCCTCCAAAAGCAAGTAGGGGTTCCTTTGGGAGTTAAAGAAAGTATCTTCAGGATCTTCGTTCTTTCTTGCGGCGAGGTCGACCTGGCCACAACCTGTCTCGAATTCATATCTAATTTCCAAGTCGTGAAAGCCAAGCGCATGCAGGAGGGGAACAGCAAAGTGTTGGACAACAACTCGCTCTACACTCTCGGTGGGAGATATCCTCTCAAGCTTCTCTCGGAGGGAGCTAGCAGCAGTCATAGGAAAAAATAAGGTGGACAATGCTGACCAAGCTAAAAGCTCGCCCTCAGCATAGCAGTTGCTTGGCTCGTTCTGCTAGTGCCTGAGCTGTCAGGCCGTTGTAGTCCATGAGTTCCGTAGGGGTGGCGGTGGTTTCGCCGCGTTTCCAGGCAAAGATGTCGCGCGGGCCAGTGTAGCGCAGCAACAGGGGCTCCAACATCAGGCTGGATCCGCCGGTTACGCCAATGAGGGCCTCGCCAGCAAACCAGGCGGCAAACTCCTGGTCAGACATGAACTCCCCATCAGCCTGGGCACAGGTGGACCAGGCCACGTCGACGGGGCGATAGAGGCGGCGGGGGTTGACCACAGAGACAATTTTGCTGCCGATCCCCTGGGCCTTGAGCTGTTCAGCGGCGGCAAAGACGGGTAGGAGGATCATATCTCCCACCACAGCAAAGACCACGGTGCGGGAGCCAGGCAGTTCCTGCAGCACAGTGCAACCCTGCTCCACTGCTTGGCGGGCTTGTTCTAGGGTGGTGCGGATGGGCAGGGGGGTTTTGCTGGCAAAGATCGGGATCCCTTTGTTGAAGGTCGATAAGGCCCACTCGTAGGCAGCTTGGGCGCAGTTGGCGTCGGGGGGAAAGAGGGGGAAAATGTTGCCGTTGCGCATCATGGCCGCTAGGTAGGCCTCAATTTCCGGCCGCTGGTGGGTCCAGCCGTTGCGTCCCTGCTCCAACGCTCCAGCCGTGAAGAGAGCAATAGCGGAAGGAGTGGGGCGGCGCAGCTCCGCCATTGCCTGGGTTACCGTCTGCCAGATGGGCAAGCCGTTGACGGCAAAGGCTTCGTAGGAGCACCAGAGGGAGCGCCCGCCAAAGAGCGCCAGGCCCCCTGTCAAGCCAGCGCAGGCATCTTCGCTCAGGGGTTCGTAGACCTGCCCTTGGGGCTGTTGGTTGTAGAGAGGATCCACCGTGGGGTGGATGACTTTCAGGCCCTGGTTGACATTGGCAAGACCAGAGGCCTCGTTGCCATCGGCATTGGCCACCAGAAAGTCAGGGTCTTTCTGCCCCACCTGCACCACCAAGGCGCCGATGGCAGTGGTGGAGACTTGCTTATCGCCGAGGGGGAACTCGGTTAAGTTCAGGGATCCCAAAGGCGGCAAGGGCCGGACGGACTCCGTGACAACTACCTTGGCGGCTGGTCCACCGGCTGCCCGCTCGCAGTTTTGGCGCACCAAAGCCCAAGCGGCTGGGTGGAGGGCCCGTGCCTGCAGAGCGGCCACGATGTCGGGGTGATCCAAGGTGTGGTGGGCATAGAGGTTGTGGGATTTGGATCCCTTGGCGTGTACGCCCGCTCCTTTGAGTTGTTTGAGGATGAAAACCGTCAGATGTCCGCTCAGCGCTGACTGGATGGCCCGCTCCATCTCGGTCAGTACCCTCTGGGCAAAGGCCAGACGGGCTTCCAGAGAAAATTGGGTGCTATCCACATAGGGGCCGGGCTGCTGGGCATCGTCGAAGTCCTTGGCGTCGACTAGCACCACTTCCTCAAAGCCATTGCCCCGCCAGTACTCGACCATCTGAGCGTTGGTGAAGGTCGAGATCATGCTGTGGTGCTCTTGGCTATAGCCGTTCCAGACCAGCACCGGCAGGAAGTTGGTGCGCTGCGGGAAGGCGGTGTGAAAGTGGATCATGGAGCTCATCACGTAGGGCTCCCCCAAGCCCCCATCGCCGATGGTGACGGGGAAGAGCCGATCCGGGTAGAGCAAGGCGGCGGCCATGGCAAAATGCTGCCCCTGCCCGAGGGGCCCTGCTGGCGCTAGCAGGCCGGGGATGTAGCCAGAGAGGTGACCCAGCAGCCCTTCCCGTTCCCGAAAGCGAGCCTGCAAGTCGGAGACAGTGTGGATGCCCATCTCCGCCAGCGATCCATCCAAGAACATGGCGGCATAGAAGCCGGGCGCGTGGTGGCCCACCTCGGTAGGGATGTTCTTTTGGCCCAGGTACACCAAAGCGGCATAGGCTTCCGCTTGGCTGGCAAATCCGCCCGGGTGGCCCGAGGCTTTGCTGGCGGTCATCTGCAGGGTGAGGTAGCGCAGCGCATCGGCATAGAGCAAGGTCTGGTAGGCGGCCATACGGCTGCCGGGATCCCGCAGCTTGCCTGTGGCAGCATCCACTGCAGGTTCCTGGCCCAGGCGGTCGAATTCCGGCCAGAGATCGCCAAAGTAGCGGATCCCTTGGCAGAAGGCGGGAATTGGGGCAGTTGTCATCGGCCAAGCCTCACTCTTGTCAGGTCAATCCTCACTTTAAACCGGATGAGGCTTTTCGGAGGTTTTAAGCCGAACTCTTCTAGCCGCCACTCTCCCTTGCGCCTCTGGCTTGGGCAGGCAAAAGGTTGCGCGGTCTATCTTCCTCATCGACGACAGAGACTGGGGCAGAGATGGGCTGTTCTTGCTGTTGCCTACAACATCTAGTGTCTCAAACTCCTTGGCTGCTTACTTTTCCACAATATGTAGATCAAAGACGGCAGATGCTCAACCAGTTTGCTTGACCTTTATCGTGGAGACATCTTGAAAGCGAAGACCCATGTCCCTTTTGGAAAAGCTGTGATACATTCAAGGGAGGCTAGAGCGGGATCTTTAAGGAGCCTGCAGCCCTTGGCAAAGAAAGGGAGAGGTCATCCTGTGGTAGCTTGAGTTTCGCAAAGTCTTTGGATTTTCTTTGCCCTAATTGAGGATTCAACACAACTTCCCGACCCACCTACTTTGTGCCTCAAGACTAGCTGCCCTATGACCGAGAGTCGTCCTTGTGCCCCCTGCATTGTCGACAGCGGAATTTTGGTTAACAAGCGGGATATTTACCGTCTTTTGGCGGATTTGGGGCGGGTTCGCTACTTCGATATCGTCGAAGGTCAGGTGCAAAGGCAGGGGGAGGGCTATGTGATGGAGGTATTTCAGGATGCAACGGCGGCCACCTTGGTGGCCAATCGCAGCCTCTACCTAAACCTAAACAGCTTCGACTACGCCTGCTTGCGGGATCCCTCCCCCGCTGAGGTGGCAGAGGTGGGCACGGAACGGCCTAGCGTGGTGATCGATCTGGTGCAGGAGCACCGCATCTTGCGTTTGGTTCCCCTGTCGGATCCGCTGTCGGATCCCGCGCAACTGTGGGCAGATACTCGCGCGCTGCGAGCGGCAATGGCGGACGCCTTGGCAGCAAGCTGGAGCCTAGAAGAAGAGGACGGCTCTTTCGAGCCTGATTGAGAGTGAGGACCCTCGCGCAGCGTTTCGGCAGGCTGGAGAGAAAAGGGCACCGGAGCCTGCTGGGCTTCAGTCAGGAAGCTGGGGAAGCGGCCCTCAGGAGCTCCGGCGACTGGCGCACCGTCTCGAAGAAGTAGTGGACATTGGCCTCAGGGGTGGCAGGGTGAACCCCATGCCCCAGGTTCATGATGTGCCCCCGCGAGCCCGCCTTCCGAATCACCTCCAGGGTGCGCTGGCGGATCAACTCCCGCGATCCCAGCAAGACCATCGGATCGAGGTTGCCCTGGACAGGCAGGGATCCCAGACGGGCCCTGGCTTCTGCCATGTCACTCATCCAGTCAAGGCTGAACACGTCGATACCAGCTTTACCCACCCGCTCTAGCAAGCCGGCGCTGCCGTTGATGTAGAGGATCAGCGGCACTTGGGGATACCGAGCCTTGACCTGATCCACAATCTGCTTTTGGTAGGGCAAAGCCCAGGTCTCGTAATCGCTGGGGCTGAGCTGGCCAGCCCACGTATCAAACAACTGCACCGCTTGGGCACCGCTCTCAATTTGGTAGATCACGTAGCGGGCAATGCTATCGGCCAGCTTGCCCAGCAGCTGGTGCAAGAGCTGCGGCTGGGTGAAAGCCAAACTCTTGATGTAGGCATAGTCTTTGGAGCTGCGCCCCTCGACAGCGTAACAGGCCAAAGTCCAAGGTGAGCCAACAAAGCCCAGCAGGGTCGCCTTCCCTTCCACCTCACGGCGCAAGGTCGTAAGAATGGTTTTGATGAAGGGCAAGCTTTCTTCTGGCTCTAACAGTCGGATTTGCTCAATCTGGGCTTGGGAGCGAATTGGCGGGTCGATAATCGGCCCCTGGTTCTCCACCAGCTCAAAGGTAATGCCCATGCCCTCGAGAGGAGTGAGGATGTCGCTGAACAGGATCACGGCGTCGGGGGCAAAGGCGCGAAAGGGTTGCAAGGAGATCTCGATGGCTAGCTCCGGGATCTCGCAGCGCTGCTTGAAGGTGTACTTGCTCTGCAACTCGCGGTAGGCCGCCATGTAGCGGCCCGCCTGGCGCATCATCCAAACTGGGGGGCGATCCACCACTTCCCCGCGGGCTGCCCGTAGCAGGCGGTTGCCATCGCCATCGGGAGGAGGAGAAGCGCTGAGGTAGGCAGGTGAGTGGGACATGAAAAACTCAGCCAGTGAAGACCCTTAGTGCATCCTGACATCGAGATGACAAACGGCGCAAGCTTGCACTCCAAAGATCCCAGTACTTGCAATCCTCGCCATAAGCCAAAGCAAGCCTTGGCAGGAGGGATCCGGAGCTCGGGCGAACATGCGATAATGTCAGCCTGTGGGCCTTGTTGTAGAGCTGCCCGCCAGGGATCCTCTGGGGCTGAGTTGAGAGGAAAACCAGCTTGGTTGCCCAAACTTTCGACCTAGAAACCTACCTAAGCCAGCGGCAGCAACAGGTGGAGGAAGCCCTCTCTGCCGCGGTTAGGCCTGCTTATCCAGAACGCCTCTATGAGGCAATGCGCTATAGCCTCCTGGCAGGGGGGAAGCGCCTCAGGCCCATCCTCTGTCTAGCAGCCTGTGAGTTGGCCGGCGGCTCGGTGGAGCAGGCCATGCCTACGGCCTGTGCGCTGGAGATGATCCACACCATGTCGTTGATCCACGACGATCTGCCGGCCATGGACAACGATGATTTTCGCCGCGGCAAGCCCACCAATCATAAGGTGTTTGGTGAGGATATCGCCATTTTGGCAGGCGATGCCCTGCTGGCCTACGCTTTTGAGCATATCGCCAGCCAAACGCGGGGGGTGCCGCCGCAGCGGATCCTGGAGGTGATTGCCCGCATTGGCCATGCGGCTGCGGCAACTGGCTTGGTGGGAGGCCAGGTGGTGGATCTGGAGTCGGAGGGCAAGGCCATTTCCCTGGAAACCCTGGAGTACATCCACCGCCACAAAACCGGCGCCCTGCTAGAGGCCTCAGTGGTCTCAGGAGCGATCCTGGCCGGAGCCGATGAGGAGCTGCTGGGGCGGTTGAGCCACTATGCCCAGGATATTGGCCTAGCCTTCCAGATTGTCGACGATATTTTGGATGTCACTGCCACTAGCGAACAGTTGGGCAAAACAGCAGGCAAAGATCAAGTGGTTGCCAAAGCCACATACCCCAGCCTGCTGGGTCTAGAGGCCTCTCGGCAGAAGGCCGAAGAGCTGATCCAATCGGCTAAGCAGGCGCTGCGCCCCTATGGATCCCAGGCTGAGCCCCTGTTGGCCCTGGCAGATTTCATCGCCCGCCGCCAGCATTAACCTGCCCCCCTTGGAGGCCTTGCTCCCCCCTTCCTCTGCCGGAGAGCCCTATGCTGCAACAGTTGATGGCTAACCACGTTCTCTGGGTTGCCCTGCTGGCCAGTGGGTTAGCCCAGGCCATCAAGCTCATCCTGGCCTATGTGCGCTCGGGCAAGCTCAACCTGCGGGTCTTGCTGGAGATGGGGGGGATGCCCAGCTCCCATGCGGCCCTGGTGACTGCTTTGGCCGTGGGCGTGGGGTTAGAGGAAGGTTGGGATAGCCTCCTGTTTGCAGCAACGGTGGTCTTTGCCCTGGTGGTGATGTATGATGCTGCCGGGATCCGCCAGGCTGCTGGCAAGCAGGCGCAGGTGTTGAACCGCCTCCTAGAAGAATGGTTGGAAGAGAAAGGCGCCGATCGCTTCCAGGAGCCCTACCTGCGAGAGCTGCTGGGCCATACGCCCATCCAGGTGCTCGCCGGGGCAGCCCTAGGGGCGGCCTGTATTACCCTCTCGTTTGCTTTGGGCATTAGCTAAAGCTTGAGGCATCCTGGAGCAGCCGCATCAGGGATAACCATGGCCTCCAATTCCCAACCTCGTCCCCTCCAACGCTGCCCGGCCTGTGGTAAGCCCATCCCAGCCTACCGGTACAAGTCTCCCTACTGTGACTACTGCGGTTGGCGAGCTGGGGCAAAGCCGATCCCTCGAGAAGGCGGATCTGGGGGCAAGAGAGTTGGAGCCCGGGGGAGTATTCAGAGCCTCAACCTACCCCCCCTGCTGCGGCCACTGCTGAACTTCAACTTTTACCTCTATCTGGGCTGGGGGATCAGCCCTCTGTTTCCCCTGGTGGTGGATCGGCCGCTGCTGGCCGAGTCCAACTATCTGCTGCTGATCCCACTTCTATTGAGCTGGGGGCTGCTCTACCTGGCAGCGCGGGATCGGCCGCTACCCCAGGATCTGCGGCTGCCGCGTCTATTGCTGGATGTGGCATTTATCCTGCTGCCTTTCTTTCAAAGAATTAACGTCTCCAAAGCCCCTAACCGACCCTACTGGAATGCCCTGCTCATCTGGGTCATCGGGATCCTACTGCTTGCTGCGGTGTGGCTGTGGAGCTTTAGCCTGCTTCTGACGGCATTGACACTGCTGTTGACCAGCTTCTGCACGCTGCTGTTCTAGCTACGTCCCGTGGGCATAGCGCTTCATCATCGATTAGCTCACAAGCCCAGAATACAAGAAATACTTGGCATAACCACACGTATTTTAGCCAAAGTCCAGGGCCGTTCGCGCTAACTTTGCCCCGGGAAATTACTAGTGGTACTTTCACAAGGCCTCGCCAAGGCTTTCTCAGGGAAGCTTGTCCAGTTTGCCCTTCCCCTTGCAAAGAGGGGGCAATTAGGATGAAGGGGGATCCCGTTGGGAGGAATCTCAGTCAAATGGCAGGTGAGGTTGCTGCGCCATGAAACCGACTTGGCAAACGGATGGAGAGACTTGGTTTCTTCTGCCTCCCCAACCCCGCGCCGTAATCCACTTTCTAGGCGGAGCGTTTGTGGGATCTGCGCCGCAGTTTTTCTACAGCCGTCTGTTGGAAGAATTGGCCCGCATGGGCATGGCCGTTGTAGCCACTGCCTACGCCACCGACCTCGATCACGCCCAAATAGCTTTCAAGGCAGCACGATCTCTCCATAGAAGCCTGCAGAGCAAAGGCTTGATGGGCTTACCCCTCTTTGGCTTGGGCCACAGCCTTGGCGGTAAGCTGCAGATCCTCTCCTGCCTAGCCCTCCCTTCTTTGGGATCCCAGCGGCGCGGCAATATTTTTTTGGCCTACAGCAATGCCGGGTTGGAGCGGGCGCTGCCGCTGTTGCAGGTGTTGGTGCAAGCGTGGCCTCAACAGCAACTCAGCGATCTGTGGCGGATGTGGATGGGATCCTCGTCACCGCCGGTAAACCTGTGGTTGGAGTTTGAGCCCTCTCCGGCAGAGACCAATCGCCTCATTGAGGAGCGGTATCCGGTGAGAAACAACCTGCTTGTAGAGTTTCAGCAGGATGATATTGACGATATTCCACTGCTCTATCAGCAGCTTTCTCGCAAGTACGGGGAGCACACCGAATGGCAGCGTCTAGAGGGGGATCACCTAACTCCTCTGGGCTTTAGCTATCCTTTCCTGGTTGGGCAAGAGTTTAGCCCTGTCGACGCTCTTGCACAGCTTCTCTACCAAAACTTGCTTGCCCCCAACTACCTCCTGATCCAGCGCATCAAAGCCTGGTTGTCAGCCCAACTGGCCTAGTCGAGCCAGCTGAGATCCGAGAGGAGATCTTGGGCATAGGAGGAAGAAGAGTGGGCTTGCAGGTAAAACAACAGGCGTAGGATGTCGCTCATCAGGAAGTAACAGGTCAAGAGGCCACCAGCAGCCGTAGCCACTAAGGTTCCCGCCAGCATGCGCGAGAACTCCTGCCGCTGGAAAGCCTGCTCCATCAGGCGCAGCGCCCAAATTCCCAGCAAGACAACAATAGCAAGGATGATCGACATATCGTAATCTATGCTGTAACTTAGTGTAACATCGCTGCTGCCTACCTACCATGGGCAGGAGGCCAAGGGGTCCAAAGCCTCAGGAAGAAGCTAACCCTGCCTCAGCGGCCAGAGGGAAGGGAGCCAGCTTCCCGCTAATTAGCCAGTTGTCTCCCAAGGTCTGCAGTTGCGGCTCCAGCAGTTGCCAGCTCTGGTTGACCTCAGGGATCCCTTCCCCTTCTACGGGAGTTGGTGCGTTGGCCCCTCCCAGGATCTTGGGAGCGATGAAGGCGGCCACCTTCTGAATGGCCCCATCCTTGAGGGCTGCCCAGGCCAGGGTGCCGCCGCATTCCCAGAGGGCGCTCAGACAGCCTCGCTCAAAGAGAACCTGCGCTGCTCGAGCCGGGGTTACTCGATCCAGGTGCAGCAGCTCCACCCCTTGCTTGGCCAGGGCTCTCCAGAGGGGATGGGCCTCAGTGGCTTCGGTAATCACCAAAGTTGGCGCCTCCTCCACTTGCCACAGGTGGGCCACTGGGGGGAGGTTAAGGGAGCGGCTGAGAACCACCCGCAGAGGCTGGGATCCCTGAAAATCCGGCAGGCGGCAGGTGAGGCGGGGGTTGTCGTGCCAAACGGTTTGGGAGCCAACGATCACGGCGTCGTGCCGGGCCCGCTGGCGGTGAACCCACTCTCGTGCCAAGGGGTTGCTAATCCACTGGCTGTGGCCAGTGGTGGCCGCGCTCTTGCCGTCTAGGGTCATGGCGTATTTGAGCAGGCCAAAACACTGCTTTCGCACAATGGCAAAGGCAAAGCCCTCGTTGAGCTCTTGGCAGTCCTGCTCCAGCACCCCCACTGTCACCTCGACTCCTGCCTCTTGCAGGCGACGGATCCCTTTGCCGGCTACCAGCGGATTGGGATCCTGCATCCCTACCACCACCCGCCGGATCCCAGCCGCCAGAATGGCCTCAGTGCAGGGGGGGGTGCGCCCATAGTGGTTGCAGGGCTCGAGGTTAACGTAGAGGGTGGCGCCCTTGGCCAGGGATCCCGCCTGCTGCAGAGCCAAGACCTCGGCATGGGGCTGGCCGGCTCCTAGATGAACACCTTCCCCCACCACCTGATCCCCCCGGACAATGACGCAAGCTACCCGCGGGTTAGGGGAGGGGCGCTGTGGTGTCGAGCGGGCCAAGGAGAGGCAGCGTTCCATCCACTGCCGGTCGGCGTCTAGGTTCATGGGAGGCGCTTTCGGGGAGCACTTTAGCAGGCGGTGTTTTGGATCCTAGCTGCTTCTTGGCAGGGAGCCGGCTGCGGCACGGCTTTGGTAAGCTGGTTACGGCTTTGGCGGCAGGGATCCTATGGACAGCCTTCAACTTTGGCAGCGCTACTGCGATTGGCTCTACTACCATCCCGAGCTGGAAATTTTTGTGGATATCAGCCGCATCCGTTTTACCCCTGCCCAAGTGGAGGCGCTGCGGCCTCTCTTTGCCCGGGCTTTTGCTGAAATGCAGGCCTTAGAAGCCGGGGCCATCGCCAACCCGGACGAAGGTCGCCAGGTGGGCCACTATTGGCTGCGGGCGCCGGAGCTGGCTCCCACTGCCGAAATCCGGCAGGCAATTCAAGACTGCGTTGAACAGGTGGAGAGCTTTGCCAAGAAGATCCACGGCGGCGTGATCCCGGCAAGTGGAGGAGGGCGTTTCACCGAGCTGCTCTGGATTGGCATTGGCGGCTCGGCCCTGGGGCCGCAATTTGTGGCGGAGGCCTTGGCTCCGCTGCAGCCGCCCTTGAACATTCACTTTATCGACAATACGGATCCCGACGGGTTTGATCGGGTGCTGGGACGGCTAGCAGGCAAACTGGGACAGACCCTGGTGGTTGTCGCCTCCAAATCCGGTAGCACGCCCGAGTCGCGCAACGGCTTAGTGGAGGTGGCGCTGGCTTACCAAAAGGCCGGGATCCCCTTTGCCAGCCAGGCAGTAGCCGTTACCGGTCCCGGCAGCCAATTGGAGCAGCAGGCGCAGCGGGAAGGGTGGCTGGCGGTCTTCCCCATCTTCGACTGGGTGGGGGGGCGCACGTCAGAAACTTCGGCAGTAGGCCTGTTGCCGGCAGCGTTGCAGGGGATCGACATCCGGGCTTTGCTGGCCGGGGCCGCCACCATGGACGAGGCCACCCGCGTGCCCCACCTAGAGCGCAACCCCGCTGCCCTCTTGGCCATGGCTTGGTACATCGTCGGCGAGGGGCGGGGGCGCAAGGATATGGTGGTTTTACCCTACAAAGACCGCCTGGCCCTGTTTAGCCGCTACCTGCAGCAGTTGGTGATGGAGTCCCTAGGCAAGTCCCACGACCTGCAGGGCAACCTGGTGGAGCAGGGCCTCACCGTCTACGGCCACAAGGGCACCACCGATCAGCACGCCTACGTGCAGCAGTTGCGGGAGGGCTTGAACAACTTCTTCGTCACCTTCATCGAGGTGCTCCAGGATCGCGAGCCCGGGATCCCTTCCCCCTTCGTAGAGCCACTGGTAACCAGCGGCGACTACCTGGATGGCCTACTGCAGGGCACCCGCCAGGCTCTCTACGAAAACGGGCGCGACTCCATCACGGTGACGCTGCCGCGGGTGGATGCCCGCTCCGTGGGGGCCCTGATTGCCCTCTACGAACGGGCAGTGGGCCTCTACGCCTCCTTGATCCAGGTCAACGCCTATCACCAGCCGGGGGTGGAAGCCGGCAAGAAAGCGGCTAGCGCCGTCCTGCAGCTCCAGCGTCAGGTGCTGGAGGTGATGCAAGAGCAAAAGGGATCCCTGACCCTAACTCAGTTGGCAGAAAAACTGGGCTGCCCGGAGCGCATCGAAACGCTGTACTGGATTGTGCGGCATCTACACGCCAATGGCCGCGGTCTGGTGCTTGTGGGGGATCCTGGCCGACCCTTGGAGCTGAGCATCCAGCCGCGTCTGGCCTGAGGGTTTAGAAGAGGCAGCCTGAAGAAAGATCTGTATCTCACCTTAAACCCCTCCTGGGCAGCCGGTCTGTCTGCCTAGAATCAAGCAAAAGCCCACTGCAGGAGGAGACGATGGACCAACCTGCTGCCGTCCTGCCTTTGCAAGCCCCAAAAGACGTCTCCCTGGAGGAAATCGAGCAGGAGCTAAACAAAATCTGGTCCTCCAAGGAAGAGAGCGTTGCCGCCCGGGCTGCCACCTTTACCCTGGTGGTGTATGAGTCGCTAGACGATGCCCTGCTGCTGCCTTCCCCCACCGTCGAGGCCATTGCTAGCCAAAACCCCTGCCGCGTCATTGACCTGCGGGCCAAACGGGAGGGAGCCACAGACGACACCCTCGAGGCCCAGGTAGCTGCCTACTGTCCGGTGACGCGCGAACAGCGCAGCTCGCTGGTGTGTTGCGAATACATCACCCTGAAGGCACCGGAATCGGCTCTTGTGCGGGCTTGCAGCACCGTCGCCTCGCTGTTGATCCCCAACTTGCCCACCTTCCTGTGGTGGCAAGGCAACCTGGACTTGAACAGCTTGCTGTTTCAGAAGTTGGTGGCTCTAAGCAGCCGCGTCATCGTTGACTCGCGGGGCTTTGTCAATCCCGAGGAAGACTTGCAGGAGATGAATCTTCTCGTCAGCGAGGGACACCACTGCGGGGATCTCAACTGGCGCCGGCTGCTGCCCTGGCAGGAACTCACTGCCCAAGCCTTCGACCCGCCAGAGCGGCGGGAGTCTTTGTACTGGATAGATCAGGTAACCATTGACTACAAGGCCGGCAACCCCTGCCAGGCCCTCCTTTTCCTGAGCTGGCTGGCCAGCCGTCTGGGGTGGACGCCCACCGAGCGAGCGCAGACCCGGGAACAGGACTATGAGATTGACTTCATCCGCTTCCAAACTCAAGCTGGAGGTGAGGTGAAGGCAGAGTTGGCCGCCGTACCCCTGGTCTCGGAGACTAGCCAGCCGGGGGACCTCATTGGGCTGCGCCTCACCTCGAGCAACCAGGAAGCCAACGCCTGCACCGTGCTTTGTTCGGAAACCACCGGCTGCATGCGCATGGAAGCCAGGGGAGGTGCCCAGAGATGCGTGGTTCGCCAGGTGGCACCCCTGGAGCAGGATTCCTTGGAAACGCTGCTGGCTGCCGAGTTGCAGCGGCCTGGCCCTGACTATCTTTACGAAGAAACCCTAGGCGTGGCGGCCCAGATCCTCAAGTTGAGCAAAAGCGCAGCAACGGGGTAGAGTCTTGAGCCTGCTTGAAGAAAATCGGTCTTGGGGAGACGGATCCCGTTTTATGTTCAAGCTCTACCCAACCCACCGCTTGGCCAACGAAAGCCTTGGCTGCTCAGGACGTCCCAAGAGACCTGCTCAAGAAATCCGGGCCGGCTGTTAGCGCAGGCCTAGGACAAAGGCCAGCACACTGTGGCCTACTAGTGCTTCCACTGCGATGCTAATGGCAAACCCCAGCATGGCCAGCCGCCCGTTCCAGCGCTCAGCTTGCTCCGTCCAGCCAATTTCCCATGCCGGTGGAGCTTCGCCCTCTTGCCCATACTGCGGCACATAGGGTGGACGAACAGCACCCTCCCAGCCTGCAGGGCGCTTGGAGTTAAAGAACGCTATCGAACCCAGGGCAACGGCAGCCACTAGGCCTGTTACCATCACAGCAATGTAGGGGAGGAAGGGGTTGTCAAGCATTGCTGTCTAGTGTCGAAGTGCTAAGCCAACAAGCTGGCGGGAGAAGAACTGGGATCCTAGCGGCCCGCCGCCGCTTTCTCTAGCTTGCCTTGCCAGAGCTACCGCAGTCCCAGCCACTGGGCAAGGGTGCTGGCGAAAACACTGTGGCCCACTAGCGCCTCGGTGGCGATGCTGATGACAAAGCCCACCATAGCCAGGCGGCCATTCCAGCGCTCCGCCTGCTCCGTCCAGCCCGGGATCCAGTCGTTGGTGGTGTCGTAGTACTTAGCTACGGAAGCAGAATCCAGGCGAGAAGGGATCCGGGGAGAGGGTTGCATGGTTAATACCTCATAACCTTTCTCAAAGAAAATTAACATCAAATTACAGTTTGTGACAACTCTCTTCTGCCGGCAAGGGAGAGTTTTCGGGGTGGATCCTAGAGCGATGCCATACTGAGGGAGATAGGCTTCTGCGCAGACTATGGCGGTATCCCCTCTTTCTTCCCCCAAGCTGGGCCAGGCTTTTGATGCCGCTGCCGACCTAGCTGCCCAGGTGCGGCCGGATTTTCCAATCCTGCAGCGCCAAATCAACGGCCAGCCGCTCATCTACTTCGACAATGCGGCCACTTCCCAGAAGCCGCTGGCGGTTTTGCAGGCAATGGACCTCTACTATCGGCACAGCAACGCCAACGTGCACCGGGGGGTGCATACCCTGGGCAACGAAGCCACAGAGGCCTACGAAGGGGCGCGGGAGAAGATTGCCCGCTTGGTCAATGCGCCCTCCCCGCAGGAGATCATCTACACCCGCAACGCCAGCGAGGCCATTAACCTAGTGGCCTACAGTTGGGGCATGAGCACCCTAGAGCGGGGAGACGAGATCATCCTGTCGGTGATGGAGCACCACAGCAATTTGATCCCGTGGCAATTCGTGGCTCAGAAGACAGGGGCCTGCCTTAGGTTTATCCAGGTCACGCCCGAAGGCGAGCTGGATCTGGAGCACTACCGCTCTCTGCTGGGCAATCGCACCCGCCTAGTGGCGGTAGCTCACGTCTCCAACATGCTGGGATCCATCAACCCGGTTCGGGAGGTGATTGAGTTAGCCCATCGCTACGGGGCTAGGGTGTTGCTGGATGCCTGTCAGAGTGTGCCCCACATGCCTGTGGATGTACAGGCCCTGGATTGCGATTGGCTGGCCTTTTCTGGGCACAAGATGTGCGGCCCCACTGGGATTGGGGTGCTCTACGGCAAGCGGGAGCTGCTGCGGGCCATGCCGCCCTTTTTGGGTGGGGGCGAGATGATTGCTGAGGTGTACTGGGATCACGCCACCTACGCCGATATCCCCCACAAGTTTGAGGCGGGCACGCCGGCCATTGCCCAAGCGGTGGGTTTGGGGGCAGCCGTAGACTACTTGAGCCAGATTGGGCTAGAGCGCGTGCATGCCCATGAGCAAAAGTTAACCGCTCGCCTCCTGGAGGGGCTCCAGCGCATTCCAGGCCTGAAGATCTATGGCCCCAAGGATCCGGCGCGCCGGGCAGGACTGGTCAGCTTTTCGGCGGAGGGCATCCACCCCCACGACCTGTCTACGCTGCTGGATGAGCAGGGGATCGCCATCCGGGCTGGCCACCACTGCACCCAGCCGCTGCACCGCCACTTGCAGGTGCAATCGACAGCGCGGGCCAGCGTCTACCTCTACAACACCCTGGCCGAGGTGGATCGCTTCCTCGAGGTGCTGGCGGAGGCAGTGGCGTTTTTCAGGGAGGCCTTGGGCTAGATGCTCTACCGCCGCTTTGGGCGCACCCAGCAGCTCATGTCGGCTTTTTCCCTGGGCAGCATGCGGCTGGTCAACGTGCCGCCGGAGCAGGCCCAGGCCACGGTGGCAGCGGCGCTGGAGGCAGGGATCAACCACCTGGAAACGGCCCAGGCCTACGGCCATGCGGAGGTGCTCTTGGGGGAGATCCTGCAGAAGCTGGCAGTGCCGCGGCAGCGCCTGATCCTGACCACCAAGCTTACGCCCGGCGAGAGGCTGCGGGAACGACTAGAGGGATCCCTGCGGCGGCTGCAGGTGGAGTATCTGGATCAGTTTGCCTTCCACGGCATCAACCTGCCCGAACACCTGGAGTGGGTACTGCGGGAAGGGTTGCCGCTGCTCAGGCAGGCGCAGCAGGAGGGCCTGGTGCGCTACATCGGCTTTTCCACCCATGGATCCCTGAAGCTAATCCTAGAGGCCATCCAGACCGGCCAGTTTGACTTTGTTAATTTGCACTACCACTTTTTCCAGCAGCGCAATGCACCGGCCCTAGAGGCGGCGGCCCAGCAGGATATGGGGGTGTTCATCATCTCCCCCGCCGACAAGGGGGGAATGCTCTACCGCCCACCCCAGCGCCTGCAGGAGAGCTGTGCGCCCTTTAGCCCCTTGGAGTTTGCCTACCGCTTTTTGCTGGCGGATCCCCGCATCCACACCCTCAGCCTAGGCATCACCCATCCTGACGAGTTACAAACAGCCCTGGTGGCCCTGCAGGATCCGGAGCGCTGGTGGACGGAGGGCCTAGCGGTGCAGGAGCGGCTGCGCCAAGCAGAAGAGGAGCGCCTGGGGTCCAGCCGCTGTGCCCAGTGCTATGCCTGCCTACCCTGTCCAGAAGGGATCCACATCCCAGAGGTGCTGCGGCTGCGCAACTTGGCCATTGCCCACGAGATGACGGAGTTTGCCCAGTATCGCTACAACATGTTTGGCCAGGCGGGGCACTGGTTCCCGGGAGTACCTGCTGACCGCTGCACCGAGTGCGGCGACTGTCTGCCTCGCTGTCCGGAGCACCTGCCGATCCCGGACTTGTTGGCTGAAACCCACCGCCTTTTGCACCGCTCTCCCATTCGGCGGCTGTGGGAGTGAAGAAAATGGGCCACCTGCTGTCTGACCCCGGAAACTTGCCCCAGAGCCTCTCTGCCTCATTCTAAGATGGGGTCTGGTTCTTTCGAGGATCCCGGGGCATGTTGTTGGAGCTTACCCCAGAAGAGTGCGAGTCGGTGATCCCGCTAGTGCCTACGCGGCTCCAGTACGCCGCTTACTGGAGCGATGCCCTCAACAGCGTAGGCCGGATCATTACGGCGATTTTGGTGGGCGTAGCGCTGCTGGTGCTGTCTCGCGCTTTTGGCGAGGGATCCTTCCTGGGGGCAGTCTCCTTTCTGGCAGGGTTTCTCTCGTTGCTCTACCCCTTCCTGTGGGGGCCCCTCTACACCATCTCCCGCCGGCAGATGGCTTTTCGCGAGATCCCTTACGGAGGGCTCTTTTTTGGCCAGGTGTTGAGCACCCGCCGCTACGAGGTGGTGGTGGAAGAGCGGAAAAAGCTGGATGAGGACGGGGAGCTCTACATCGAGGAGGTGCGAGAGCGCCAGTTTGAGATGGAAATTGGCGATGAGACAGGGGTTACTTACCGCGTGCGGGCTAGGGATGATCCCCGCTACCGGCGAATTGTTAAGAAACAATCGGTGTTGGCGTTGGTGAAAGCCTATTCGCGCGATCTGCGGCGCCGGCCGACTTTGAGCGAAGTCTACGTGGTCAAGCTAGGGGAATGGGTAGGGGATGTTTCCTATTTGGATCGGGAGGCGTTTCTGCAGTTGGCCGATGAGCTGTTGGCGCTCGAGCTAGGCCCGGAGGCAAAAGCCTAAGCGATGTCGGAAGCTGGAATCACCCGCGCGGCTTGGATCGTGGCGGCCTTGGTGGCTTCGGCAGCTCTGGGGCCGTGGCTAGCTCTGCCTTTGGCTGGGATGGTGGCCTTGGGGATTGTCGAACAGGTGGCCTTCGGGGGGCGGCTATTGGGGTTGCTGGGCGCGCTTCTGGATTGGGCTTCTCCAGCCTATCGGCAGCGGGTCATCCGCCACGAGGCGGGACACATTTTGGTGGCCCACCTGCTGGGGATCCCCTTGCGCGGCTACGTGCTCAGCCCTTGGCAAGCCTTCCGACGAGGGATCCCGGGCTACGGCGGAGTGGAGCTGGATCCGGCCCCCATGCACACCTGGGAAGCCCAGGGGGGCCTCTCCTGGGCAGATCTGGAGCGCTACGGCCTGTTTTGGATGGCAGGGGCTGCCGCAGAGTCTCTGCACTATGGCCAAGTGGTGGGGGATGAGGAGGATAGGCAACAGTTGGCTAAGCTCCTGTCAGGGATCCGGGCTGCCCCGCCTTTGGCCTCTGCTGCTCAAGTGAGGGTTCAAATGAACCGCTTCTTGCGCCAGAGCCGGGCATTGTTGCAAGCCCACCCTGAAGCCTATGCCGTTGCCGTCCAGCACCTGGAGCGGGGCTCCCCCCTGCAAGACTGCCTAGCTGCTATAGCAGCCAGCTTGGAAGAGCGCCGCCAGCAAGCTCCTCCGCCCTCTTTTGGAACCGCTTGCTGATACACTCGAAATCGGGATTCCCCTTTGGGATCGTTGTGTCGCTTAGGGAGGATCTAGCTTGCGTCCCATCCTCATCGCGGGCAACTGGAAAATGCACAAAACCCAGGTGGAGGCCCGCCAGTTTCTCCGCGAGTTTGGCCCAGCCCTGCAAGCGTCGTCTTCAGGGGTGATGCCGCAGCGGCAGATCATCCTGTGCGTGCCCTTTACAGACCTGGCCGTGGTGGCAGAAGAAACGCGGGGATCCGGCATAGCTGTGGGAGCGCAAAACCTGCATTGGGAGGATCAAGGGGCGTTTACGGGAGAGATCTCCGGCCCCATGCTGGTAGAGCTGGGGGTGCGCTACGTTATCGTTGGCCACAGCGAGCGACGGCAGTACTTTGGCGAAACGGATGAAACCGTCAACCGGCGCTTGGCGGCGGCCCAGCGGCATGGGCTCACCCCTATCCTCTGTGTGGGGGAAAGCTTGCAGCAGCGGGAACAGGGGCTAACCGAGTCTTGGATTGTGGGACAGTTGGATCGCGCCTTGACAGGGATCAATCTGCAAAACCTTGTGATTGCCTACGAGCCCATCTGGGCCATTGGCACGGGAAAAACCTGTGCAGCCGCTGAGGCCAACCGCGTCATTGGCCTTATTCGCCAGCATCTGGGCGCTGACCATCTACCCATCCTCTACGGTGGCTCGGTCAAAGCCAGCAATATCGACGAGCTGATGGCCCAGCCGCAGATTGATGGCGTACTGGTGGGGGGTGCTAGCCTCGATCCCCAAGAGTTTGCCCGCATTGTCAACTTCCAGGCCCTGACTCCTGCGGCAGCGGCTCCCTAGGCTCCTCAGCGAGATTGCCCCCATAGCAGAGCCACGGGGAAAGACTTGAGGACGGCCCCCACGGGCAAGCTGTCGCCACCAGGGATCTCTTCCTGGGTTAAGCCATTCACCCAGTCCAGCCGCTTCCAGCGCGGCAGTTGAATTTCCGTATCTTTCCAAACCGATTCCCCCAGGGGATCTTGAGTTTCATCAATTAAGGAAGTTAAAAAACGGGGCGCCACCACCAGCACGACTTGTTTATCGTGCTGACGGGCAAAGGCTATGACGTGGTTGGCATAGGAGCCGCTCACCTGTAGAGGAATATAACTGCCTTCCAGAAACAGCTGCGGCTGTTCCTGACGGGCCTTGAGCACTAGGTGGATAAGAAACAGCTTAATGCGGCCATCGTGGCGGTGGAGCAGAAGATCTTGGATAAGTTGCAGGGGATCCTGCCTGATTCGCCGCTGGATTTCTTCGAGGTAAGCTAGGCGACGGGAAAAGTCCACGGGTCGGCGATTGTCGGGATCCACCATGCTGAGATCCCACAGCTCCGTGCCCTGATAGATATCCGGGATCCCAGGGCTAGTGAGCTTCAGCAGAGTTTGAGAGAGAGAGTTAAAGATGCCAAAGTGGGCAATTTTGCGCTGAAAGGGCAGGAAAGACTCCAAGAAGGGGCTTGAGGGCTGCAGGATTTGATCGATGAAAGCAAGGGTAGCTTCTTCGTATTCGGTATCGGGGCGAAGCCAGGCAGTATGGACTTTAGCTTCCCGAACTGCTTTGATGGCGTAGTCTTTAACTCGCTGGACAAAGGTCGGAACTTCCTCTGGTTGAAAAGGATAGGAGCCGATCAAAGTCTGATAGAGAAAATACTCGTCGTTGCGATCTGGCAGCTCCGAACGCTTGGCTTGCTTGCGGTAAACTTTATAGCCAACATTGAGCTCGTGCCAAAGGTTAATATGTCTCTCCCACTCGGCGGGTATTTCGGAGAGTACGTTCAGGCGGGCCCGCACATCCTCGCCGCGCTTGGTGTCGTGGGTGGAAGAGGCATTTAGGGTCAAAGGCCACTGGGCTGCTCGTTCTTGGTTAAAGCGATGGAACTCCTGGATAGAAATGCCAAAACGACACAGATCGCTGCCTACCTCGTTTAGGGATAGCAGCCTATTGTAAACGTAGAAGGCCGTGTCCTCTACCCCTTTGGCCATGAGAGGACCGGCCAACTGTTGCAGCCGCATGGCAAAGTAGATTTGCTCGTTCTTCTCCTCCTCCGAGATGTTTTCGGGGAACTCAAGACAGAGAAAGCGCTGTAGGAAATTCAGCTCGTTGACTAAGATGGGCAGGTTCTCCTTAGCTTTCTCTACAGCTTGGCGGATAGCCTGCTGACCTTCTGGGCTGAGAACCCCTTCATGGATGTAGACTCGGTAAACTGGGAAACACACCAAAACCTCTGCCAGAGCTCGGCGCAAGCTGTAGAGAGTAAAGTCGTTGGCATAGCGGTGATGGCTGGTAATTCGCTTAAGCAAAAAGGCAAGGTTGTCCATGTCCCCCGCTAGGTTGCGCTCAATGATTAGGCGTTTTTTGTCTTCGATTACCTGTTCGGGAGACTGCCTTAGATCGGTAAAGTTCTGATATAGCCTTTCAAACGCCTCCTCGTTCTCAGAGCAGCAAAAGAGGCCGTTCAGCTTAGCCAGGAAGTCATAACCTGTTGTGCCCTGTACCGGCCACTGAGGAGGCAGCTTCTCGTCAGGCCCCAGTATTTTTTCTACAACGATGTAGAGATCTGGACAGCGCTCACGGAGGCGATGGAGATATTCCTCCGGGTTAAATAGGCCATCAATATGGTCAATGCGCAAGCCCGTAAAGCGCCCTTGCTCTGCAAGCTTAAAGATGAGCTGGTGCGTTTTGCGAAAGACCTCCCGGTCTTCTACCCGCAGCGAGATCAAGTCATTGATGGTAAAGAAGCGACGGTAGTTGATCTCTTCAGCACCTACCTTCCAGAAGGAAAGGCGGAAGTTTTGCCGTGCCAAGAGACTGTCCAGCAAGTCAAAGCTTGAGGGATCTCCTGGCTTGCCATTAAAGATGGCAATGTTCTCATCAAAAAAGCTTTGAATATGCGGGCTGGAGGTATAAAGCTCCCACAGAGAGTGCTTAGCAAAATTGATTTGGTCAGTGCGCTCTAGGAGGTCTTCTTTGCTAGGAATAAACTTGAGGCTGAAGAGAATTCCCAGTAGCTTGACGTAGTCAGGGTGGCTGCGTCCTAGTTTTCGCCGCAGCTTGCCTAAGTTGTAAGTAAAAACATCGGCGTAGGTGTCGATATTGAGAGGAAACCTCAAGTTGAAGTAGTTAATGCTAAGGCCATCGGCATCGTAACGAAGCTGGATTTGTCCGGACTCTAAGCATTTGTTATAGAAATCCCCTAGAAAGGGTGCTAAAATTCTGCCCTTGATGCCAAGGTAGGAGTGATCCCAGTCAACATCAAAGTAATCGATAAAGTCTGAGTTGGGGCCGCTTTCCAGCACATCCATTAGCATTCGATTTTGGCCGTCATAGGCCATGTGATTGGGAACAATGTCTTGGATCCAGCCAATTCCCTGCTGGTGGAGAGTTTCCCATAGAACTTCAAATTTTTCGATTCCTCCCAGTTCGCAGTTGATCTGGGTGGGATCCACCACGTCGTAGCCGTGGGTACTGCCTTTGCGAGCCTGAAAGATGGGAGAGGCGTACAGATCGCTAACACCCAGCAACTTTAGGTAGGGGACGATTTGCCGTGCTGCCTCGAAGTCAAAACCGGCGTGAAACTGGATGCGATAGGTGCAAGTCGGGATCCGCATGGTGACCTCTAACTAGAAAGGGTTTTTCCAGGTTGACATACTCCCTGCAGCTGCAGCTGGCTTCTAGGCAGCAGCTAGCAGAGCCTTGGAGCTGCCAATGAGTCCCGAGCTTGTCTCTAAGCCGTCATGGCCTTCTGACGGTAGCATGCTGTCCCATTTTCAGGCTCTACCCGACACAACCTCAGCCAGCGCCGTTTGCAGCTGCAAGGCCAATTGGGAGGGGAGGCTATCTTGCCTCCAAAACAGAGCTGCTGCTGAGCGGCAATGGGGATTTCCTGCCAGTCCTCAAGTAGAGGTGGCCGCCTACCAGCCAAATCACTCCGAGCTCCTTCGCCTAGCAGTACACTTGGCAGGGGGCTGGGATCTGAACCTCTGAGGTTCCGACCAGGTGCTAACGATCCCCGCCCCATCTCCTCAACTTACCAACCCCGACTGGAGAGAGACCGATGTCCACCCACTTGACGCCGCGGTTTGCCGAGGCCATGCGCTACGCCTACCGATGGCACGCTGCTCAAACCCGCAAGGGAACCAGGATCCCTTACCTCAGCCACCTGTTGGCCGTAGCCTCCATTGCCCTAGAGTACGGTGCCGATGAGGATGAGGCCATTGCTGCTTTGCTCCACGACAGCCTGGAAGATGGCCCCCGCTACAGTGGCGAGCCACGAGCCCAGATTGAACAGCAACTGCGGGAGCGCTTTGGAGAACGAGTGCTGCAGATCATCTTAGGGTGTACGGATACTGAAAGCGATAGCTCCCGGGGCGAGCCCAAAGAAAACTGGAAGGAGCGGAAAACGGCCTACCTGAAGCATTTGGAAACCGCAGACGCTTCGGTTCTGCTGGTGGCTGCCGCTGACAAGCTGCACAACGCCCGCTGCATCCTACGGGACTTTCGCCAGCTAGGGGATCAGCTTTGGGAGCGCTTCTCCGGCGGTAAGGAGGGATCCCTATGGTACTACCGCTCGCTGGCGGAGATCCTGGGACGACGGCTACCTTCGGGGTTAGCTGCGGAGCTCCAGGAAGTGGTGGCCGAGTTGCAACGGACAGCCGAGCCGAATCCGGCGCTTGACAGGGAGGAGGGGGGCTGAAGAAAATGCTGAGGGCAGTCCTATAGGTCACCCGTCTATGGTTCTTGCGGTCGGTACCCCTGCTCCTGGCTTTAACACCGTCGACGCCCACGGCAACCCGGTTTCCCTAGCCGATTTTGCTGGGAAAACGGTGATTCTTTACTTTTACCCCAAAGATGACACCCCTGGCTGCACCAAAGAGGCCTGCGGCTTCCGTGACGCCTACGCGGACTATCAGAGCAAAGACTTGGTGGTGCTGGGGGTAAGCATGGACGACCAAGCTTCCCACAAGAAGTTTGCCGAAAAGTACAACTTGCCCTTCCCTCTCTTGGTGGATAGCGACGGCGCAATTGCCCGCGCCTACGATGTGGACGGAGGCGGCTATGCCAAGCGAGTAACCTACGTCATTGATGGTGAGGGCAAAATTGCTAAGGTCTACCAAAACATTAATACGGAAACTCACGCCCGCGATATCTTGGCGGACTTGGGCCGGTGAGGAGGCTGAACCTGAGGGCTTGCCTCCCAGCCTTTGGGTATGAACGACGACATTCCAGTTGCGCGTCGCTACCCTCCCCCTCCAGCAAAAGCGCAAGGCTCCTCAGGTCCCTGGAGGCTGGGCTTAAGGCTAGCTCTAGCCTTGCTTACGCTGCTGCTCTCAACGGTGTGGGCAGTGGGCAGGTTGCCAGGATCAAAGGAAAGAAGAGAACCCCTGGCGCAAGAGCTCTCTGTTTCCCAGCAAGGAGAGGGCAGGCCCTCTCTGCTGGGCCACTATGCCTATGCTGAAGCTCCGCCAGAGACCCTCCAGGTAGTGGGCTATTACCACGGTCGTGAGGTGCGCCTGCGCCACGCTGCTGCCGAGAGCTACCGGCGAATGAGCGCAGCGGCTCTAGCCGACGGGATCCGCCTTGTCCCCATCTCTGGGTTTCGCTCGATAGCAGAGCAGGAGGCTTTGTTTTTTCAAGTAGCCCAAGCGCGGGCTCTGCGGCCAGGAGAACGGGCTGCAGTCAGCGCTCCCCCGGGATATAGCGAGCATCACACCGGCTACGCTATCGACATTGGGGATGCCCAGTTTCCGCAGTGGGATCTCCAGGAGGCTTTTGAAAAGACTCCTGCCTTCCGCTGGCTGGAGAAGAACGCTGCTCGTTTTGGCTTTGAGCTGTCCTTCCCCCGCGGCAACCCCCAAGGGGTAAGCTACGAGCCCTGGCACTGGCGCTTTGTGGGCGACCGCTACAGCCTAGAGACCTTCTACAAGCGATAGGCAACCTCCCCTTCCCTTGGAAGAGAAGCCAAGGGAGTGCCAAGAAAGCGGATGACGCGATTCGAACGCGCGACCTTCTCGTTGGCAACGAGAAGCTCTACCACTGAGCTACATCCGCACTAGCTAGCAGTGTATGGTGACAAACTTTGCCGCTGTCTGTCAAGGGGGGAAGTGGGCGGCATTTTGTTCCAGAATGGGAGCAGTTCATCTTTCTTTGCAGTTGCGTCAGCCCCTGGCGGGGCCTAGGAAATCGCGATGCGGGTAGCCATTATTGGAGCAGGGTTGGCCGGCTTGGCAACGGGGGTTTACTTGGCTGAGGCGGGCCATGAAGTGCAGATCTACGAGGCGCGGCCCTTTGCCGGCGGCAAGGTGGGATCCTGGCAGGATGCCGAGGGCAACCACATTGAGATGGGATTGCACGTTTTTTTCTGCAACTACAGCAACCTGTTTGCCCTGATGAAAAAGGTGGGGGCCTACGAGAATCTGCTGCCCAAGCAGCACGTCCACACCTTTGTCAACCGCGGCGGGCGGGTGGCCAGCCTCGATTTTCGCTTTCCCCTAGGAGCGCCCTTGAATGGCCTCAAAGCTTTTTTTACCACCAACCAGCTCTCCTGGGCCGATAAACTGCGCAACGCCTTGGCGCTAGGCACTAGCCCCTTGATTCGCGGCCTGCTGGACTACGAAGGGGCAATGCAACAGATTCGCGCTTTGGATCGGGTAAGCTTTGCCGAGTGGTTCCGCCAGCACGGCGGGTCTGAGGGTAGCCTGAAGCGGATGTGGAACCCCATTGCCTATGCCCTGGGCTTCATCGACACGGAGCAGATTTCTGCTCGCTGCATGCTGACCATCTTTCAGATGTTTGCCAGCAAAACGGACGCCTCTAAGCTCAATTTCCTCAAGGGATCCCCGGACAATTACCTTACCCAACCCATCGTCCGCTACCTGCAAGCCCGCGGCGGTCAGGTTCATACCCGGCGGGGGGTTAGCCGCATTGAAGTTAGCGACTCCCCCCCCTACGCGGTAACCGGCCTGGTTTTGGCCAACGGCGAGCGCGTGGAGGCGGATGTGTATGTATGTGCAACGGCGGTAGAAGGGGCAAAACGCCTGATCCCCCAGGTGTGGCGGCAATGGCCCCAGTTCGACAACCTCTACAAGCTGGACTCGGTGCCGGTTGCCACGGTGCAGTTGCGCTTCGACGGCTGGGTGACGGAGCTAAATCCCCAGGGCCGGGCCAAACGCGCCGTCGACTACCCCCAGCCGCTTGGCATCGACAACCTCCTCTACACTGCCGATGCCGATTTCTCCTGCTTTGCCGATCTCGCCCTCACCAGCCCTGCTGACTACTACAAACCCGGCCAGGGATCCCTGCTGCAATGCGTGCTTACGCCCGGGGATCCCTTTATCTCCATGTCCAACGAGGCCATTGCCCAGCACGTGTTGCACCAAGTGCATGAGCTCTTTCCCTCCTCGCGGCAACTGAACCTGACCTGGTACAGCGTGGTCAAGCTGGCCCACTCCCTCTACCGCGAGGCGCCGGGCATGGAGCCCTATCGGCCGCCGCAGAAAACTCCCGTGCCCAACTTCTTCCTTGCCGGCAGCTACACCGCCCAGGACTACATCGACAGCATGGAAGGAGCCACCCTCTCTGGCCAGTTGGCTGCCCAGGCCATCCTGGCCGCCTGCCGGGATCCCCAGCCGTCGCCGCCAGCCTAGCGGGCCTTCGCTGCCCAGCAGAACAGCGGCAAAGGGGGGCTCTCCCTGCCTCTGGCCTCAGCCAGTTGGCTGTGGCAGGCTGGATCCTTTTCCCCTACCATCTAGGCTGGGAAAATGGGTTGGGGACAGCTATGCAGGCGGTAATTCTGGCAGGGGGGCAGGGAACTCGCTTACGACCTTTGACCCTATGGCAGCCAAAGCCGTTGCTGCCCCTGTTGGAGGTACCTTTTTTGCACTGGCTCATTGGCCGCTGCCGTCGAGCTGGCTTGACGGACATCCTGTTGAGCGTTGGGTACTTGGGCAGGCAAATCGAGGCTGCCCTAGGAGATGGCGCTGCCTGGGGGGTAAAGCTCCGCTACATCGTCGAGGAAACACCGCTGGATACGGCAGGGGCTTTGGTGTTGGCCCAGCCCTATTTCAACGGGGATCCCTTGGTGGTCTTCAACGCCGATATCCTCACCGATCTGGATCTGGCGGCATTGGTGCGCTGTCATCTGCAGAGCGGGGCTGTTGCCACCCTTACCCTTGCCCGCGTCGAGGACATCACCGCCTACGGCCTGGTGGAAGTGGGGGAAGGCGGCCGGATCCAATCCTTTCGGGAAAAGCCCACCCCTGCCGAAGCCCTCACCCTGACCACCAACACCATCAACGCTGGCACCTATGTCCTCGATCCAGCCATTTTCAAGGACTACCCCAGCGGGGATCCCCTTAGCTTTGAGCGGCGCGTCTTCCCCGACCTGCTCCAGCAAGGGCAGCGGCTGCAAGCCTACCTGCACACGGGCTACTGGCGAGATCTGGGCACGCCGGCCAGCTACTACCAGGGTCAACTGGATATTCTCCTAGGCCGGATGAGGGATTTTCCGCTCGAGGATGTGGAAGAACGGGCGCCCGGGATCTGGGTTCACAAGACGGCTGAGGTCCACCCTGCTGCCCAACTGCACGCCCCTTGCTACATCGGCGCCTATACCCGCCTAGGGCCCCAAGCCCAGATCCCTGCTGGCACTATCCTGGGCAGCTACAGTTGGGTCAATGGCCCCCTGCAGCCAGGGGCTTACGGGCCAGGCCTCCTCGTGGTTTAATGTAGCGGATAGCAAGCAAAGTAGCGCCCTTGTTCTCTCGTTTTGGGGAGCACATAGGCATCCAGCTATGGCGGAATACAGGCCTGGGCTAGAGGGCGTTCCGGCCACGCGATCCAACATTAGCTTTGTCGACGGCCAGGCAGGGATCCTGGAATACCGCGGCATCCCCATTGAGGAGCTGGCGGCTCACAGTACCTTTCTGGAGACAGCTTACTTGCTGATTTTTGGCAAGCTGCCCACCCAGTCGGAGCTGGACAACTTTGATCAGGCTGTCCGCAGCCATCGGCGGGTCAAGTACCGTATCCGCGACATGATTAAGTCGTTTCCCGACTCGGGCCATCCGATGGATGCCCTACAGACCTGTGTCGCCAGCCTGGGCATGTTCTACCCGGTGCAGGAGGCAGATCCCGACTACGTCTTTGTCACGGTTACCCGCCTGCTGGCCAAGCTGCCGACGATGGTGGCCATGTTTCACCAGATGCGCCAGGGCAACGATCCCATTCCCCCTGACGACAGCCTGGATCATGCCGCCAATTTCCTCTACATGCTCTCGGGCAAAAAGCCAGATCCCTGGCTAGCTCGCGTTTTCGATACCTGTCTCATCCTGCACGCCGAGCACACGGTTAACGCTTCAACCTTTGCCCTTTTGGTGAGCGCCTCGACCCTGGCTAGCCCCTACAGCAGCCTGGCCACAGCGGTGGGCACCCTTTCGGGGTTGCTGCACGGCGGGGCCAACCAAGAGGTAATGAAGCTGTTGCGGCAGATTGGCTCAGTGGAGAACGTCCGCCCGTTTATTGAAGAAAAGCTGGCTAGAAAAGAGCGGATTATGGGCATGGGGCACCGCGTCTACAAAGTGAAGGATCCGCGGGCCATCATCCTGCAAAAGCTTGCCGAGGAGCTGTTCGAGCGCCACGGCCACGATAAGTACTACGACATTGCCCTGGAGGTAGAGCGGGTGTGTGCAGAGCTGCTGGGACCTAAGGGCATCTACCCTAATGTGGACTTCTACTCAGGCTTGGTCTACGCCAAGCTGGGGATTCCAGAGGATTTGTTTACACCGGTGTTTGCCATTGCCCGGGTAGCCGGTTGGCTGGCCCATTGGCGGGAGCAGTTGGCGGATAATCGCCTCTTTCGCCCCACCCAGGTCTACACCGGCAAGCGCCAGCAGCGCTACATCCCCATTTCGGAGCGGAGCTAAGGTTAACCCCGTTGGACAGGGTGCGAAGGTTCCTTGGCTTGCGTCGGGCTGGCTTTGGCCAAGATCCCTTGCCCCTGCGGGATCCCGAGGTCCTCCAGATCCACCTTGAGGATCCAAGGGCATAGGTGCCAAGCCCAACAAGGGTGCTAGGGTTGTGATCCCCAAAAGTTGGGGGTGTAGACTACGCAACCAATTGGCGAGCAGTGGTTCCTAGAAACTGGCAAAGCTAGAGGGCCGCCAACTGGACCACGCCCACCAGTTTCTCGCTCAGCTCCCAGAGCAACTTGGCTTTGGCCTCATCCTTTGCTTCGTCAGAAACCTCCTGGTTAAAGGGCCTGGCATTCTTCCGTTGCCGGTTGCCCCAGCTCCAGTAGAATCCCGACTGGCGAAATTCGGGATCGGCCACCACCTGCGCCACCCGCTCGCCGGCCAGCTCTTGGGAGACATAGCCACCGGTGATGTATTTTTGAAACCAGGGGAAAAGCTTTTGGAACAAGGGATAGTGATGGCGGAAGAGGCCGCTTTCCGCCACACAGCCGGGGTAAAGGGAGAGAAAGGTGATGCCGGTGCTCTCGTGGAAGCGGCGGTGCAGCTCCCGCATGGTGATGATGTTGCAAACTTTGCTGTCTTTGTAGGCCTTGACGGGATCGAACTTGCCGCCGTCGGCCATGCTGATGGGTTCCTTGAAGCCCTGGGCAAAGCCCCGCAGATCCCCTAGGTGAGGCTGGGGTGGGATCTTGCCTCCCAGCTCTTTGGGGTTGTGGGTAACCGTTCCTAAGATTACCAGCCGCCGATCCGGGTAGGGGGAGCGCTTGAGATCCTCCAGCATCAAGTGGCAGAGGAGGAAATGTCCTAGGTGGTTGGTGGCCATGGTTAGCTCATAGCCCTCGGGGCTGCGCAGGGGCTGCTTGAGCAGGGGCATGTAGATGGCGGCGTTGCACACCAGGGCATCCAGAGAACGGCCCGACTGACGGAACTGCTCGACAAACTGCCGCACGCTGGCCAGGCTGGCCAGATCAATTGGCATCAGGCTGTAGCTCCCCTCTGGGATCCCCACCTGCTGGGCCATCCGCCGGCCCTTGTCCGGATCCCGGCAGGCCATGACCACGTGCCAGCCCCGCTTGGCCAAAGCCAAGGAGGCATACAGGCCAACGCCTGAGGAAGCACCAGTAATCACGACGGTGGGTTGCATTTGTCCTTCCATATCCAACTCCTAGACTGTTTCCTGAGGGGGGATCCCTCAGATCCCTGCAGGATCCATCTTGGAGTGGAAAGGGGTCTAGACAAGGAATTGATAAGGTTTGCGACGCTTTTCCGGGCCATTCCCTTCATTTTTAGATACAAGCTCGGCCTTGCCGGCTCAGGTAGATCTAGGTGGGCAAAGCCGCACCGCTGTTGCGAACGAGGACTAAAGAAGGCCGCTAGGGCTTCCCAGCACAATGGGCAACCTCGCCAACGCACCTTCTGCCTTGACGTGGGTTAGCTAAGCTCGTAGGCGAGCAGGTACGTTTCTTCGGGTAGGCATTTTGCCTAGGCTAAAGTTGGCTCCGCCTTTGGCCTGCGTGCTCGCTCAAGAGCAAGGAGCAACTACCGTCAGCTCGACGGGAAGTGACGCCTGTGGAGATCCCTCTAGTGGGGTAGTGGAGTGAACTCTGCTGCTAGCTATGGGTCGTGGAAGCAGGAAGAAAGCCTCAACCTGGAGCACAAGTCCGCTTTTGTCCGGGGTTGTAGAAGTCTTTCAGAGCGGATCAAAGGCAAAGGTAATCTGCACAGCCCCCGTGGAATCCACCTCAACCTTGCGCAGGACTTCCCGCAGGTAGGCGCGGCGCTCGCTTTCGCTGAGATCCTGCCAGAAGGGCAGGATGGAGAGGGTTTGGACGGTCTGGGTGAGGTTGGCAGGGGGGAGCTGCTCTAGCTTTTGGGCCAAGCGGGCTGTCTCTGCTCGCAACTGGTAGCAGCGCTGGGCTAGCGAGGGCTCGTCCAGCAGGCCGGCTTGTCGCAGCTCTTCCAGTTGCCGCAGCCGCTCGGCGTTGGCCTGGAGTTGGGCCTGGAGCTGTTGGCGAGTTTGGGCTAGAGCCTGCCGATCCAGCGTCTGGAGCCGTTGGGGCAACTGCTCACAGACCTGTCGAATCACCTCCTGCAGGACTTCAGCGTAGCGGAGGCTATAGCGGCAGGTTTGGCAGCGCAGGTAGAGGTAAGAAGAGCCGTTCCTTTTGCCCTTGCTGGGGGTTGTTTGCACAATGCGTAGCAGGCTGCCACAGGCCCGGCAGTGGACGAGTCCGGCCAAGGCGCGGGAGGCGCTGGCGCTGCGGCGCGGGATCCCTTGGTTGCGTTTCAGCCAGCGATCGATCTGGGCGGCTTCGGTGCGGCTGAGGAGAGCTGGGTGAGTATCGCGCAGAACAGTACCGTCGGCGTAGGCCAGATCCCCCCGGTAGACCGGGTTGAGCAGCCAGTTGCGCCCGGTGGCTACTGAGATGCGCTTGTGGTGCTTCTCCGCAATGAAGCGCACCGCCTGCCGCAGAGATCCGTAGAGGAGAAAGTGCCGGAAAAAATCCTGAACAATGGGGGCCTGGCGGCAATCGGGGATATAGCGACCCCCTTCGCGGCGGTAGCCAAAGGGAGGCGGCCCGGGGGGAGGCTTGCCTGCCAGACGGCTTTGAGCCTGGCTTTGACGGCGACGGCGGCTTTGCAGGTGATGGGGAACCTCAGCTAGCAGCGGGATCCACTCGCCAGCAGTGCTAGGGGTTTGTAGGCCATCTGCCCTGACCAGGCTAAGGCGGACCCCAGCCTGTTGGATTTGCAGCAGCCGCCCGTGCACCTCATCCAGCTGATCTCCCAAATCCGCCAGGCGCACCAGCAGCACCTGATGCACCGAGCCACTGGCCACGCCCTGCAGCAGCTCCTCCAGGTAGGTACGGGATCCCCAGTCGTGCCAGAGAGGATCAGCCCCGTGGGCTTTTAGCCAAGCCAGCTCCTCTTCTGGCCAAGGAGCATAGGCCGGCGTGTAGAGGTAGCCGCAGACGCCCATGGACAAATCTCCTGCCACCGCCGCTGCCCTCCTGCTCGGCTGCCCCCCTGCGATCCCAGGTGAAGGCCGCGACGGCCAGGCCAGCGCGCCTCAGGCCGCCTGCCCTATTCCGCTGCTGTTGCCGCATATTCCAGCTCTTCTTCTGCCACCCTCAAGGGTGCCTCCTCGACCTGTTCCGCCTGTCCTTGCTTGGCAGCCCGCAGTTGCTCGCGGTACTTGGCTGCCATTTCCTCGGCTTTCTCGTAAACCAGCTTGGGATCCCGCAGCATATCGCCGGGATTGGGCTCCAGCTGCTTAGTTGATAGCGAGATCCGGCCCCGCTCCGCGTCTAGGTCGATGATCATCACCTTCACTTCGTCGTTGACGTTAAAGACGCTGTGGGGTGTGTCGACGTGCTCGTGGGAGATCTCGGAAATGTGCAGCAAGCCGGAAACGCCGCCAATGTCAATGAAAGCACCGTAGGGCTTGATGCCGCGCACCGTGCCAACCACCACCTCGCCCACCTCTAGCTTGTTCATCTTCCGCTCCACTAAAGCCCGGCGATGGCTCAACACCAAGCGGTTGCGGTCTTCGTCCACCTCGAGAAACTTCAAGGGCAGCTCCTCGCCCACTAGCTCTTCCTTGGGCTTGCGGGTGCTGATGTGGGAGCCGGGGATAAAACCGCGCAGCCCCTCGATGCGCACCAGGGCGCCCCCGCGGTTGGTGGCAAAAATGGTGGCCCGCACCGTGGCATCCTCTTTTTGGAGCTGGCGCACCCGTTCCCACGCCCGCATGTACTCAATGCGGCGGATGGAGAGGGTCAGCTGCCCCTCCTCGTTCTCTTCAGTGAGGATGAAGAACTCGCGCGTCTCTCCGGGCTGGAGTACCTCGTGGGGATCTTCCACCCGGCTGATAGACATCTCCTGCAGCGGCAAGAAGGCAGCGGTTTTGGCCCCAATGTCGATTAACGCGCCACCCGGTTCCACCGAAAATACTGTGCCGGTTACAATTTCGCCGGGGCTGAAGCGATAGTCGTACTTGTCCAGGAGAGCGGCAAAGTCCTCGGTGGTAAAACCTACGTCGGCAGCAGCGGTAACTCGAGTCATAGGGGCTTACTAGCAGAGCAGTTGCGCAAGTTCAAACCACAGCCAGACCTAGACTAGGAGAAGGCATGGGCATGCCTCCACCTTCACACCCAAAAGGGTAGGTCTTGGAAACACTATCCTAGCTTAAAAAAGAAGCTCTTGTAGCAAATTTCCTCGCCCTCCTGCCAAGCTAGTAAGAAAGTAGCCCAGGGAGCGTTGGGAGAAAGGCAGTTGCATTTCATTGACCAGGTGGAGATTGAGGTGCAGGGGGGAAATGGGGGGGATGGCATTGTGGCCTTCCGCCGCGAGAAGTACGTGCCTGCCGGCGGACCCTCGGGCGGCAATGGGGGGCGGGGCGGCTCGGTGATCCTAGTGGCAGATCCGGGGCTGCAGACTTTGCTGGACTTTCGCTTCCAGCCAGTCATCAAAGCCGAAAACGGCTCAAAAGGAGGACCCAACCAGCGCACGGGGGCCAGCGGGGCGGATCGGCTGGTGCGGGTGCCCTGTGGCACGATGGTGTTCAACGCAGAAACGGGCGAGCTCCTTGGAGATCTGGTGCAGCCAGGGGATCAGCTGCTGGTGGCCCGGGGCGGCAAAGGGGGCTTGGGCAACGCCCACTTCTTGAGCAACCACGATCGCGCCCCCCGCCGTTTTACTAGGGGCCAGCCGGGGGAGCGGGTGCGGCTGCGCCTGGAGCTGAAGCTCATTGCTGAAGTGGGGATCGTCGGCCTGCCTAACGCCGGCAAGTCAACCTTGATTTCCGTGATCTCCTCCGCCCGGCCTAAGATTGCCGATTACCCCTTCACCACGCTACAGCCCAATTTGGGGGTGGTGCCCCATCCCTCGGGCGATGGGGTGGTGTTTGCCGATATTCCCGGTCTCATTGAGGGAGCCCACCGAGGGGTGGGACTGGGGCATGACTTTTTGCGCCATGTGGAGCGCACGCGGCTGCTGATTCATTTGGTGGACGGCACGGTGGCCGATCCTGTCAGGGCTTACCAAGTTGTGCAGCAGGAGTTGCGCGCCTACGGCCACGGGCTCATCGACAAGCCGCAGATTGTGGTTTTAAACAAAATCGACGCCCTCGAGCTGCAGGAGGTTGTCGAGCGAACCCAGCGGCTTGCAACCGCCGTCGGCGCTCCAGTCTTGGCCATCTCGGCAGTGGCCAGGCAGGGTTTGGATGCTCTCCTGCAGCAAGTGTGGCAGAGTCTGGGCCGGGATCCAGAGCCCCCTCGACCTGGGGGCAAGATCCAGCTAGCGGCGCCTCAAGAGAAGCCTAGAATAGGAGTGCCCCCGCTTCCCCCAAGCCCAGAGATGAGTGGCTATGTACGTCCCCGAGGAGGATCTGCCACCCGACTTGCGCCAGATTAAGCGGGCCGTTGAGCAGGCGACGCAGGCAAGGGCAGGATCCTGTCTGGAGCTGGCAATGCTGCTGCGCCTGTTGGAAGATCTGCACCGCACCATTTTGGAGGGAGCCTTCCAAGAAGCTTTGCCCAACACCCGGCAAGAGCTCTATCAAGTGCTTCAAGAACTAGAGGAGGCAGGTGACTGGCCCTACCTGCCGCGTTTGCACATCCAGGCGCTGATGCAGCAGCTCAAAGACTGGCCGCAGAGCTCCCTGTCGGTGCCGCCCACCCCTCGTCCTGTGGTGGAGGTCTCGGAAAGCCGTTCTGAGTCTTGACGTTTTCTGATGGCCGAATACTTCAAGCTCCATCCCCAACACCCCCAGCCTCGCTCCATCCAGCGCATTGCAGCCGCGCTCCGCGAGGGGGCGGTCATGCTTTATCCCACCGACACGGTCTATGCCATCGGCTGCGATGTCACTCACAAGCAGGCAGTGGAGCGGGTGCGGCACATCAAGCGGCTTTCTAACGACAAGCCTCTTACCTTTCTGTGCCCTTCGCTTTCCCAGATTGCTCAGTATGCCCAGGTGAGCGATCCCGCCTATCGGCTGATGCGGCGGCTGATCCCTGGCCCGTTTACGTTTTTGTTGCCAGCCACCAAGCTGGTGCCTCGGTTGGTGATGGATCCCAAGCGAAAGACCACTGGCATCCGCGTGCCCGATTCGGCCATCTGTCAGGCGCTGTTGGCCGAGTTGGGTAACCCCATCGTCTCCACCTCGGCCAAGCTGGGCAGGGATCCCATCGGCTCGTTGGAGGTGGGCTTTGATCCGGCAGCGGATTGGGAGGAAGGGGGAATCTTTACCGCCGAGGAAATGCGCCAGTTGGAGAAGCAAGTGGATCTGATAGTGGATGACGAGGCTCCCTATCGGGCCCAGGTCTCGACCGTCATCGATCTCACAGGGCCGGAGCCGCTGCTGGTGCGGGCCGGGCTGGGCTACAAGCAGGTGGCGGATCTGCAGTGGGCAAAAGAGCCGGGCAATTGAGGCACAGACCCTGGGTTTTCCGCCTAGCTGCTTGCTCCTAGAATAGGGTCGTCCTGCCGGTATGGTCCCATGCCTGAAACCTTAGCTGAAAAAAAGTCGGCGCTGTTGCAGCTTTTGGAGACGACCGACCGGGGCCGCAGGGTTTCCCCTAGCCAAAAAAACCAGATTCTGGCTCACATTGCCGCCCTAGAAGTCCTCAACCCTACCCCTAACCCCCTAGCAGCTCCTGAACGGTTGGAGGGGACTTGGCTGAACCTGTTCACCACTAGCGCCGCTTTGTTGCGGCTGGCCCCTTTGCCCCTTTTGACCACCGGCGAGATCTATCAGTGCATTCGAGCCCAAAAGAGCCAAGTCTTTAACGTGGCCGAAATCCAGGGAGCCGGCTGGCTGCCGCGGGGGATCTTGGCGGTGGCAGCCCGCTTCTATCCGGCGTCGGAACAGCGGGTCAAGGTGCTGTTCGAGCGGCTGCTTGTGGGACTCCAGGCGTTGATGAGCTACGAGATCGAGAGTTTTCTCTATCTGCTCGAACGGGATCCCGACCGGATCCCGGCTATCAAGATTGACCTGGGTTGTCGCAAGCCAACGGGCTGGCTGGATATCACCTATTTGGACGAGGATCTGCGGATTGGCCGTGGCAGCCAAGGGAGTCTCTTCGTGCTCAGGCGGGTGGGCGAAGGCAGTAGCTAGCTGGAGACGCACTACCCCACGGCTAAAGCCGGGGGTCTTCACCTCGCGTTTTCTCGATGAGAGCGAAGCTGATCTCACAGAGGGTCTCCAGGGCCCGGTAGGACGCTTGCAACGCCTGCAACTTCTCTTGGGACTGTTCCAGTTGCCGGGCCCATTCCTCTTGTTGAGAGTGCAGCTTTTGGTTTTCCCATTTTGTGCACTGTAGAAGGCGCTCGAGTTGCTGCTGCCGCTGCTGGAGCTGGGCTTGCTCTGCTTTTGCCTGCTGTAGTTGGATCCCTTGGCGTTCCAATTCTGCCTCCAGGGCAGCAACTTGGGATTGCAGCTGGCGCAGCGCTTGCTCTGGGCTAGGCTTGGGTCGTAGTCGCGGCTGGCCGCCGTGATCGGCAGGATCAAACGGAGATAGAGCTTCTAGCAGCGCTTCTCGGAAGCTGCCCCAAGAGGTCGACTGCAACGCCAGCCGGGCCAGCCACCAAACCCCGTAGGCAGCCCCTAGCCCGGCCACTAGGCCAGGGATCCCAGCCAAGGAGAGGGAAACCTTGGGCAGAGTCGGCAGGATCTGATCCAGCAGAGCCACCACCCCGGCGAAGACGAGGAGCCCGCTCCCTGCAGCAGCAGCACCGGAGATCCAAAAGGAGCGGACAAGCCTCGTCATCGGGTAGGCCAAGAAACCAAAGCCCTAAGGGGCCCACACAACGCCTGCCACCCCCCAGTTTATCCCGTCGCTCTTGCTAGGGCACCTGCCAAGCTCGTTGGTGATAGCTCTCCAAGGAGGCCCAGGGATCCGCTCCTGCTGCAGGGGCATGGTGGTGTTCAGAGTGATGGTGGTGAGGACCGTGCCCATGGGAGTGATGGTCGTGGGGATGAGGATGGGCATGCCCCGCTCCCAGCTCTGCACTCACCGCCAGGCGAAACTTGCAGAGGTGGCAGTTCCCTGGAGTTTGGCCCTGGAGAGCCTCCTGCTCCAGTTGCTGCAGGCTGTGCAGCACCGTATCCACTATGCCCAATTCTGGCAGCATCAGCCAGTCAATCTCGGGGTGGCAGCGCCGCTGCTCCTGCACTGCCGCCTCGATTCTTTTCACCAGTACCCCTGTAAAGAGAAAATAGGGCAACACGAGAACCCGGCGCGGCTGCCAAGAGAGGGCTCGCTGCAACCCCACGGGCAGGCGCGGATGGGTAATGCCGATAAAGCAAGTCTCCACGGCCGCAAACCCAGACCCTTCCCAGAGCAGTCGAGCCAGCTTACAGGCTTCGGCGTTGGCTTCGGGATCACTGGAGCCGCGGCCGACAAAGAGCAGCACCGTCTCCGCTTCCGGGATCCGCTGCGGCTGGGCGGCCAGCAAAGTGGCCATTCGCTCCCGCAGCATTTGCAAGATCTCAACGCGGATCCCCAGCGGCGCGCCGTAGTGGACGCGCAACTGCGGGTGGAGGGCCTGGAGGCGATCCAGCTCTGTGGTCACGTCGAACTTGTTGTGGCGCGCCCCAAACAGCAATAGCGGCAGAGCCACGATCTCCTGCCACCCCTGGGCCAAGCAGTGTTCCACCCCTTGGGCAATGGTCGGCTGGGCCAGCTCCAGAAAGCAAGGGATCACCGGCCGATGGGGGGTGAGAGCTTGGTAGGTCTGGGCCAGCTCCAGGAAGGCTTGCTGTCCCTCCGGGTCACGGGATCCGTGGCCGATGAGCAACAAGGGCAAGGACGCAGAAGGGGACTGCCCAACGGTAGGGGAAGGAGAAAAACTGAGGGTATTCAACACGAAAACTCCGTTCCTTGGGAATTGCAAAGGTCCAGGAAAAAGCAGGTGGGTGTTTTCGCTGAGGGAGCGGATTGGCGCCGCACTTTCCCCAGCCTGCCTGGGCCTTTTAGGCTAGCCTGCCGCTAGTTGTTCACCAAGGCCCCCCAGGGGGATTGCCGCCTCCGGGGAGATAATTCCAGATCCTTGTCTTGATCCCTAACTCCCTCCTCTCCGAGCAAGAGGGACTGGGGGTGAGGGCTGAAAGTGCCGCAGGCGCAGGGCATTGGCCACCACCGAGACAGAGCTGAAGGCCATGGCTGCCCCCGCCAACATGGGGTTGAGCAGCCAGCCGGTGAAGGGATAGAGCGCCCCGGCAGCAATGGGGATCCCCAGGACGTTGTAGATAAAGGCAAAGAAGAGGTTCTGGCGAATGTTGGCAAGGGTAGCCCGGCTAAGTTGGATGGCGGCAGCCACACCCCGCAAATCGCCCGATACCAGGGTAATGTCGCCGGTGGCCATGGCCACGTCCGTGCCCGTCCCCATGGCAATCCCCACATCGGCCTCAGCCAGGGCCGGCGCATCGTTAAGGCCGTCTCCCACCATCACCACCCGCCCCTGAGGCCGCCTAAGCTGGCGAATCAAGGCTGCCTTCTGCTCAGGACGGACTTGGGCAATGACTCGCCGGATCCCGACCTGCCGGGCAATGGCTTGGGCAGTGGTGGGGTTGTCGCCAGTCAGCATAACCACCTCCAGCCCCATCTGGTGCAGCTGCTGCACAGCTTCAGCGGAAGTGGGCTTTAGCGGATCGGCAATGGCCAGCAGTCCCAGAAAACTCTCCCCTTGAGCCACGCCAATGACCGTTTTGCCCTCGTTCTCCCAAGCTTGAGCCCGCTCCTTGCTGGCGGGATGGCAAGGGATCCCCATCGCCTGCAGCCAGCTCAGCCGACCAACACGCACCGGCTGTCCCTCTACCCAGGCTTCTATCCCCTCGCCTACTCTTGCCTGGAAGTTCTGGGCTGGCGGGAGCGCGATCCCTTCTGCTTCGGCTTTTTGCACCACTGCCCGGGCTAGCGGATGTTCTGAGTACTGTTCTGCCGCAGCCGCTAGACGCAACAGCCCTAGGGGAGAGGAGGCTGGAGTCCAGATATCGGTAACAGCGGGACGGCCAGCGGTGAGAGTGCCGGTTTTGTCCAAGACCACCGTGGCGAGGCGATGGGCCAAAACCTCCAAGCTCTCAGGCCGCTTCACCAGGATCCCCAGCTCTGCTCCTCGCCCTGTGGCCACCTGGATCGAGGTGGGGGTGGCCAAACCCAAGGCACAAGGGCAGGCAATGACCAGCACCCCAACGGCATTGACCAAAGCCAACGTTGGCTTGCCCGCCAGTCCCCACCAGAGCCCAAACGTTACCGCCGCCACTCCAATGACCGCCGGCACAAACCACGAGGTCACTCGATCTGCCACCTGCTGAATGGGAGCTTTGGATCCCTGAGCTTCCTGCACCAGGCGCACGATCTGGGCCAAAAGCGTATCTTTGCCTACCCGCTGGGCCTTCATGACAAAGCTGCCGGTCTGGTTGAGAGTGGCCGCGATAACCTCATCCCCCACCGATTTGACGACAGGCAGGCTTTCCCCGGTTACCATCGACTCATCTATCGCCGAGGAGCCTTCCAGGATTACACCGTCCACCGGCACCTTCTCGCCGGGGCGCACGCGGATGCAATCTCCTACTTGCACCTCCCCAATTGGGATCTCCTGTTCCACCCCCTGGCGAATTACCCTTGCGGTTTTGGGCTGCAGCCCCATCAGCTTGCGGATGGCCTCGGAGGTTTGGGCTTTGGCCCGCTGCTCCATCCACTTGCCCACCAGCACCAGCGTGACGACCACGGCCGCTACTTCGTAGTACACCTCGGGGTGCAGCCCTTGCCGGTGGAAGAAGTCGGGAAAGAGGGTGGCAAAAAGGGAATGGAAGAAGGCGGCACTGGTTCCCAAGGCCACCAGGGTGTTCATATCGGCCGTTCGCCGCCGCCAAGCCGCCCAGGCCCCGCGATAAAACGGCTGGCCCACCCAAAACTGCACCGGTATTGTCAGCAGCAACTGCAGCCACGGATCCTGCAGGGGCAAGCCGGGGATCTCCCTCCCCAGCATCGTCGGCAACGATCCCACTAGCAGCGCCGTGCTGATGCCTACTCCTATTGCCGCCCGTTGGGCAATCCGCTCTGGATCCGTCGGCTCCAGCGGTTGCCAATCGTCTTGGATGAGGTGGGCCCGATACCCCGCCTGCTCCACCGCCTGGATCAAGGCTTGGGGGCTCACCAGCCGGGGATCCCCTTGAACAATCGCCTGTTCGCTGGCAAAGTTCACCGTTTGCGCCGTCACCCCTGGCACCTGGCCCAGCGCCCGTTCAATGCCGGCAGCGCAGGAGGCACAGCTCATACCCTGGATGGCCAAGCGCCAAGTGCCGGCAGCAGATGGGGCAGAGGGGTTGGGGGTACTAGAACCAGACATGGCTGCCCTCCGAGTAAAAGCAACGCCAAAGCCTCCTTCCTCCCAACAATGAGGAAAACCCCAGCCGGGAGCTCTGTCCTGCCGACGTCGCTACGCCGGCGGATAGCCCACTTGGGCAAGAACCTGCCGCCAGTCCGTGTCTGTCTGCGCGGAGAGAATCCGCACCTGCTTAGTCTTGGGATCCGCTTCCACTTGGGCCTGGGGATCCCGTTGCCGCACCGCCTGGGCAATGGTCTCCACACAAGCCGAGCAGGCCAGCTTGGGCACCGTCAAAACAACCTGCATCCTGAAAAGCCTCTACACCTCCATAGCTCGATGCTAAGCCTTGCAGGGGGCTAGAAGGTCAAGGGGAGGGAGGCGGATCGTCCAGGTTCCAGCGGTAGTCCACTTGGTAGCCCCGCTGGCGCCACTCTTCTTCCAGTTGCAACTGTTGGGTGAGGGCCTTGCGCAAAGAGGTGATCAGCTCTTGCGTGCGGCCGCGGTTGCCAAAATCCTGTTCCTCGACTGCCGGAAACGTCTGCCGCTCCAAAACCCGCAGCAGAAACTCATAGTGGATGTGGGCTGGCACCGGAATCCGTTTCATCGATCTAGAAGGGATCCATCTTGGTGGCTGGCGAAAAGTTTACGGGGACAACAGGGAGCGCACCCCTTGGCCAGGATCTGGCTGCGTGACCAGGGCTTCCCCCACCAGCACGGCGCGCACCCCCCAGGCTTGCAACTGCTGCAGATCGGCGAAGGTGTGGATGCCAGACTCGCTGACCACCGGCAGATCCCCCAGGCGATCCCGGTAGGCGGCCAGGAGGTTGCGTGTCGTCCTTAAGTCGACTGTAAAGGTTCTCAAGTCGCGATTGTTGATGCCAATCAACACCCGCCCCTTGGCCTGTTGCAGTTGCGGCAAGGCTAAGACTCGCTCCAGCTCCTGAGCGGTATGCACCTCCAGCAAAGCCGCCATGCCCAATCGCTGAACGAGCTTGAGGAAGTAGCCCAAGTCGGCATCCGAGAGAATGGCGGCAATCAGCAGCACCGCATCCGCTCCTAGGCTGCGGGCCCAGAGGATTTGGTAGGGGTAGAGGATGAACTCCTTGCAGAGGATGGGGATCCCTACTGCCTGGCGGATCTGGCGCAGGTACTCGCCGCTGCCCTGAAAAAACCGCTCATCTGTAAGCACCGATAGGCAACTGGCCCCCCCTGCTTCATAGCTGCGGGCAATGGCCACTGGGTCAAAGGGATCCCGGAGGATGCCGCGGCTAGGAGAGGCCCTTTTCACCTCAGCAATGAGAGAGACGGGGTGGGGGGATTGGGTGAGAGCGGCCACGAAATCCCGCACGGGGGGAGCCTGCTCCAGTTGCCGTTGCAATTCCTTGAGAGGAAGCTGCTCCCGCTGGCGCTCCACCTCCTGCTCTTTGTGCCAGACAATGGCTTCCAAAATGTGGCGCGGCTCAGCCTCGGGCGCTGCTATCTGGTAGACCTGCGAGGCGACCACCACTGCTGGGGCAGGGGAACGCCGACGAATAGCAAGCGGTTCACTCTGCAGCTCCATATCGCCCCTGACCAGAACCTTTCACCTCACCCTAGATCACTCTAGGGCTAAGCGGCCAGTTTGAATAGCTACTCCAGGTTTCCCCAAGCAGCCTCTGGCAAAGGCGTTTTTTTTACCCTATCGTTGAGGTTGGGATCAGCAACTGAGATGGCGGGTTAACCTGCAAGTTGAGCGGCGGCCCTAAAGCAGGATTGAGGTTATTGCGGTCCACGTTTGAGGGGGTTAGGCGTGCTGTACCTAGCAGAGCTCTCCAAGCCACTTGGATTTGCCAAGTCGTCTCTGCAACTACTAGCTAAGCAACAGCAGGACAACACCTGGGTGGCCGTCAACGAAGAATCCATCACCCTGGATGGCCGCATTGCTCAAGAAGCCGGGCGCTTCAAGGATGGGGCGCTGGTGCTAGCAGAGGTCTCTGGCAACCGTCAGGTAACTCGCATCAGCGAAGCTGCTCGCCAAGTGGTAACCTACCTGCAAAGTTTCAGCCAACTTCAGCAAAAAGTCCGCAGCCAAGAGGAAGAGATCGAGAATTGGCGCAAGTCCCTCACCTTTCAGGCCCAAGAGCTCACCCGCCGCGAGATGGAGCTGGCTGCCCAAGAAGAGGAGGTGCAGCGGCTGTACGAGCAATACAAAGCGGTCGAGGAGGAGCGCAAACTTCTGGAGAGTCTCAAAGAGGAGCTGACCAACCAGCAAGCCTATCTGGCTGAGCAACAGCGCCTGATTGGAGAGCAGCGAGAAGCTCTCAACCGACAGCGGCAGGAACTGGAAGCTCGCTCCAGCCGCCTTAGAGAAGCCGAAGCAGCCCAGCTCCAGACTTTGTTGCAAGAAGTTCAAGAACATTTAAGCTTCTCTACGGCGCCCCTGGATCTTCTGCAAAGTTTAAAAGGCCAGGTTCAGCAGCAGCAGGAGCACTTCCACCACCAGATGGCCCAACTGGAGCAGGAGCGACAGCAAGCCCAACTTTGCCAGGAGGAGCTGGAGCGGGACTACCAAGCCTGGCGGGAGCGCCGCGCTGCCTGGTGGGGATCCCGCCATGCCCTCGAGCAAAGCCAGGCCAGCTGGCAGGTTCAGCAGCGATCCCTGCAGCTTTACCAAGAGCAACTGCAGAGGATCCTCCAGCAGTTGCACTCTCAGGAGAGCCTCCAGCAAAAAGCCTACCGCTTGGTTCAGGAGTACGACTTCATCGTTGACGGCAGCCGCAACGGAGGGGAGGAGGTGGCGGTCTCAGTGGAGGAGCTGGCGGCTTTGGTTAGCCAAATGCGCCGGGACTACGAGCAGCGGGCGGCCCAGGTTAGCCAGCAGCGGGCTGAGCTGGAGCAGAACCGGCAAACCTTACAGGGGTTACAAGCGCGGCTGGCCACCGCCTCTCCCGAGGAACGGTTTGACCTCGAAATGGAGATCGACTACGCCCAGGCTGCCTGTAGCGCCCTAGAAGAAGCTCTGCTGCCCCAAGAGAAAAACCTGCAGCGGGAGTACGAGGAACTAGCCCGCCACGAGGCTCGCCTCAAGCAGCTACAGAATCAGGCTGCCGCTCCGGTTCGAGTGGATATTGGCCCCCTCCTGGGACAGATGGCCGAGCAAAAGCAGGAGCTGCTCCAGGAAAAAGACCGCCTGCAAACGCTTGTCCACCAACTGGAAGCTTCCCTCTCAGCTCAACAGGAGCAACTGAACCGCCAACAGCAGGACCTGGAGCAGGAGTGGCAACACCTGGAGCAAGAGGAGGAGGCCCTGCGGGCCCGTGCCCAGGCAATGGCCGAAACCTGGGGGCGCCTCAACCAACTGCAAGCTGCGCTTGCTGCTGAGCAAGAGCGCTGGGCAGAGTGGACAGGGTATCTGGGGCAGTTGGAGGCGGAGCTGAGTCGATACCAAGAAGGGAGCTCCAGCGCCTGGGCTCACCTCCAGCAGGTGCAGGCCCTCTTGGCTGGCCTTGCCCAGGGATAAGCCTTAAGCCTGTCCTAGAGCCTAAGCGCCTTCTAGGGAGCGCAGGGGCAAAGCCGGGATCCTCTTCCTCGCTTGTTGGTTTCAGCAGTTTTTACTTATGTCCACCCCTTCCACTAGCAGCGAAGCCGCTCAACGGGCTGCCCGCCTAGAAAAGGTCCGCCACCTGCAGGAGCAAGGGATCCTGCCCTATGCCTATTCTTTTCCCGTTACCCACCTAGCTGCCGAGTTGCAGGCGCAATTTGCTGACCTGGAGCCTGGCGGGGAGCGGGAGGATGTCCAGGTGGCCGTGGCTGGGCGAATCCGAGCGCGGCGAGTGATGGGTAAACTCGCTTTCTTGACTCTGCAAGATCGCTCTGGCACCATCCAGCTTTACCTGGAGAAGCAGCGGCTAACAGAGCGCATGGGGGAGGTGGCTTTCAAGAACCTAGACAAGCTCATCGACGTGGGCGACTGGCTGGGGGCCAGGGGCTGCCTCAAGCGCACCGAAAAAGGGGAGCTGTCGGTGTGGGTGGACGAATACCAGATCCTGACCAAGGCCCTGCTGCCTCTGCCTGACAAGTGGCACGGCCTGCGGGATGTGGAAAAACGCTACCGCCAGCGCTACGTCGATCTCATCGTCAACCCCGAGGTCAAACAGACCCTGCTCGACCGCGCCAAGATCATCCGCTCCCTGCGGCAGACCTTGGAAGAGCGAGGGTTTGTGGAAATTGAAACGCCGGTGTTGCAGGTCATCCCCGGTGGGGCAGAGGCGCGGCCCTTTGTAACCCACCACAACGCCCTGAATCTAGATCTCTACCTCCGTATTGCTACCGAGCTGCACCTGAAACGGCTGGTGGTGGGCGGGATCGAGCGGGTTTACGAGATTGGGCGGGTCTTTCGCAATGAGGGGATCTCCACCCGCCACAACCCGGAATTTACCTCCCTGGAGGCCTACCAAGCCTTTGCCGACTATCACACGATGATGGAGCTCACCGAAACCTTGGTGTGCAACGCCGCCCTGGCTGTGCGGGGATCCCTGCAGCTTACCTACCAAGGGGAAGCCATCGACCTCACCCCCCCCTGGCGACGGGTGACGATGCAAGAGCTGGTGGAAGAGGCCACTGGCATCTTCATCGATGTAGAAAAAGAGTGCTCTGAGGAGCTCTTGCCCGCCTTGGCCGCGCAAGGGATCCCCAATCTCTCACCCCAGGACTCTCCTGGCCAGTTGCTGGTCAAGGCCTTTGAGCACTGCTGTGAAAGCCGCCTGCGCCAACCCACCTTTGTCCTGGACTATCCCCTGGAGGTATGTCCGCTCACCAAGCCTCACCGCAGCAAGGCAGGGCTGGCCGAGCGCTTTGAGCTGTTCATTGTTGGGCGGGAGACCGCCAACGCCTACTCGGAGCTCACCGATCCGGTGGATCAGCGGCGGCGGCTGGAGGCCCAGGCAGCCCTAAAGGCAGCTGGCAAGGAAGAAGCCCACTTTCTTGACGAAGACTTCCTCACGGCTCTGGAATATGGCCTTCCTCCCACGGGCGGTCTTGGCCTAGGCATTGACCGCCTGGCGATGCTGCTGTGCGATGCTCCCAGCATTCGGGATGTCATCGCCTTTCCCCTGCTGCGGCCCGAAAGCTCTGCCCAAGAAAAAGCCCCCGAATAGGGGCCTAGGCTTGCAGAAGGGCTTTACATCATTACATCATTCCCGGCTTGCTCGGGCGGCCTTTGGCCGGCTTGGGCTCCGGCTTCTCGACGACCACGGCCTCCGTGGTGAGGTACATGGCGGCAATGGAAGCCGCATTTTGCAGGGCCAAGCGCACCACCTTGGCCGGGTCTACAATCCCGCGGGCAAACATGTCCACATACTCGGCGGTCAGGGCGTCGAGGCCGTAGGGCATCTCTTGCTCCAGAACCTTTTCCACCACTATTGATCCCTCCAGCCCAGCGTTGTGGGCAATCTGATAGAGCGGCGCCCGCACGGCCTGGTAGACAATGTCTGCCCCCACCTGCTCTTCGGCATTCAACTTGGCCTTAAAGTCTGGGATCCCCTTGGAAAGGTGGAGTAGCGTCACCCCCCCGCCAGGGACAATCCCTTCCTCCACGGCTGCTCGCGTGGCGTTGAGAGCATCTTCAATGCGCAGCTTGCGGTCTTTGAGCTCGGTCTCGGTGGCAGCTCCCACCTTGATGACCGCCACCCCGCCAACCAGCTTGGCAATTCGCTCCTGCAGCTTCTCGCGGTCGTACTCAGAATCGGTGGTCTCCAGCTGCTTGCGGAGCTGAGCTACCCGCTTTTCTACGGCCGCCTTAGTACTGCCATCGGTAACAATGGTGGTCTTGTCGCGGGTAACCGTGATCTTGCGGGCCGACCCCAGCATGTCCAGGGTGACATTCTCCATCTTGACGCCAATTTCCTCCGAGATGAGCCGGCCCCCGGTGAGGATGGCGATGTCCTCCAGCATGGCCTTGCGCCGCTCCCCAAAGGAGGGAGCCTTCACCGCCACCGCATTCAACACTCCCCGCAGCTTGTTGACCACTAGGGTAGCCAGGGCTTCTCCCTCCACATCTTCGGCAATCACCAGTAAGGGCCGCCCCTCCCGGGCCAGCCGCTCCAGCAGAGGCACCAGCTCCTGCACGTTGGAGAGCTTGTTGCTCGTGATGAGCAGATAGGCGTTTTCGTATTCCGCTACCATCCGCTCGGTATCGGTGATGAAGTAGGGAGAGATGTAGCCGCGGTCAAACTGCATTCCCTCCACTACTTCCAACTGAGTTTCCATCGACTTGGACTCTTCGACCGTGATCACCCCCTCTCGCCCCACCGCATCCATGGCCTTGGCGATCATCTCGCCTACCTCGCTGTCGTTACCGGCAGAGATAGTGGCCACCTCGGTGATGGTCTTGCGATCCTCCACCCGTTTGGCCTGGGCGGCAATCTTCTCCACCAGGTAGGCGGTGGTCTTTTCAATGCCGCGCCGCAGGGCTACAGGGTTAGCTCCTGCCGCAACGTGCTTTAGCCCCTCCTGGATCATGCTCTGGGCCAGGATGGTGGCTGTACTGGTGCCATCCCCGGCCGCGTCGTTGGTTTTGCTGGCCACCTCCCGCATCAACTGGGCACCGGCATTTTTCAAGGGATTGGCCAACTCAATTTCTTTAGCAATTGTTACTCCGTCGTTAACAATCTGAGGAGCGCCAAATTTCTTCTCTAGAACCACATTGCGCCCCTTAGGGCCAATCGTAACCTTGACTGCGTTTGCTACTTGATTGATGCCCTCTTCTAGAGCCTTGCGGGCCTCTTCCTTAAACAAAATCTGCTTTGCCATAGAATCCCTGATCCTCGCTATCTCAACTAGCAACTAGGCCACTTGTTCTAAGTGCTACCGGGCAGAGCGGGATCCTGCGAGATCCACAGCGACCCCTTCCCTTGGCTAGGTCAAGAGTTAGCACTCTGGAACCTCGAGTGCTAATCTAGCCCAAAGGCGGCAGCCTCAGCAAGATGGCCTGGATGCAGAGATAGCAGGCGGAAGCAGGGAACACTCACGAACTGTCGCTGATGAGGATGTCAGGAAACTGGGCTTGGGCTTCGCTAATGGGGCGGTCGCGCCCACCATTTTGCCAGTAGTTGATGAGCTCAGTGGCTTGGTTGAGCAAGTTGATGCGATCTTCCTCACTAATCCAGCTTTTGCTTTCCAGTTCAGCCTTAAGCTGTTCCCAAGCATCATCTCGGGGCCAGAAGAAGTAGCGGGTGAGAGGACTGCGGTTTTTGGCCACTACTTGATCCACTGCAATGGCCAAATCGTTTTGCAGCCACAAGGCTTTTAGGGCAAATTTCGGCAAGGCTTGTTTCTCCTTAGATGAAACGACAAGATACAAGCCCGACCTGAGCCGGGCAAAGTTCTATTGTAAACTACCCGCCCTCATGCCAGGGTAGAACACTTCGTCTCCCTAGGGGTAGCCCTGACGGACCTCTAGGCTGGTTTACCCAAAAGCCGCCAAAGTCTGCACCCCCCTGCCAGCCTCGCCTTGGATTGCGCTCAGGACTTTATTGCCGCCTTGCGGCTCCGACGGCAGCAGTTCCTATCTACTAGAAGGTAGTGCCCCTGCAGATTTGCTGCCGACGGGCTGGCCTAGCCCTGCTCTTTTTCTTGCGGAGCCTGAAGGGTAGGATGGGGGAGAGGAATGCCTACAGCCAGCTTTAATGGACGACAAGACCGCCCTAGAAACCCTCTCCGTGGTCATGACCACCGTGGGCTCCGAAGCCGACGCCCATCGCCTGGCCCACACCCTAGTGGCCGAGCGCTACGTGGCCTGTGCCCAGGTGCTGCCCCCGATTACCTCCTACTACCGCTGGCAGGGATCCCTGCAGACAGAGAAAGAATACTTGCTGCTGCTTAAGTTGCCCAGCAGGGCTTATCCCCGCCTGGAACAGCGGCTGCGGGAGCTCCACCCCTACCAGGAGCCGGAGATCCTGGCTCTGCCGGCTGCTCAGGTAAGCGCTACCTATCTGGCGTGGGCCCGAGAGCAGGTAGGCTAAGAAAAGCGGTACCCTCTCTAGCATGATTGCCCTCTACCCCGGCAGCTTCGACCCCATCACCTTTGGCCACCTCGACATCATCGAGCGGGCCAGCCGTCTGTTTTCCAAAGTCATCGTTGCAGTCCTGAAAAACCCCAACAAAACGCCTCTGTTTACTCCTGAGCAGCGGCAAGCCCAGATCCTCCTCTCTGTTGCCCACCTAAAAAACGTTGAGGTCGACACCTTTTCCGGCCTGACGGTGGCCTACGCCCGCCAGCGAGGGGCAAAAGTCATTGTGCGCGGCTTGCGGGTGCTATCTGACTTTGATGTCGAGCTGCAGATGGCCCACACCAACAAGCTCCTGGCTCCTGAGTTGGAAACCCTTTTCCTTGCTACTGCTAGCGAGCACAGCTTTGTCAGTAGCAGCTTAGTTAAGGAAGTGGCCAAGCTGGGCGGCCCCATTGACCACCTGGTACCCCCGCCGGTGGCTCAAGATCTGCGGGAGCGTTTCCCCTTAACTTGACCCGCTCTGTCCCCAACTACGAAAACAGGGCCTTGAGCTCTTGCAACGTCTTTCTCACCTTGGCCTGGGCAGCTTCCACCTCTGGTTGGTCGTAGGCTTTGGCGGCAAAGTCCAGTTCTTCCAAGCTGCGGCCCATTTCCTTGGCCAAGCGCAGCATCTCCCGCTTTTGCTGCTGGGGCAAGGTGTTTGCCAGGCTGGTTAGGGTCTTGCGGGTCAGGCCCATCGGCCCGTGAATGAAGGAGCGGATCTCCAGCCAATCCTCAGCGTCCACCAGGCTCTGCAGCCGCTCTACGTGTTGCTCTAGCTGCTGTAGCTCTCGGGGCAAGGCGGCAGCCGCCTGGACAGGAAGGGATCCCAGCCACAGGCCCAACGTTAGGATGGCAAGTAGCAGCAAACTGCGCCAGCGACGCATCATCCTCCACCTCCCACCTGTCTTCACCGGCTTGACTCTTGGCCATTACTTTCTCAGCAACCATATAGTGTACCTGTTGACTGCCCTCCAGCCCTTAGCTGCTCGGAGGAGAAAAGAGCAAATCGGTTAGCCTAGAACTGTAAAAGAATGTAAACGGCGCTCCCATGCAACGCATCATCCTCATGACTGGCAAGGGAGGGGTCGGCAAGACCTCGATGGCAGCGGCGACCGGCTGGCGTTGTGCCGAGCTTGGCCTAAAAACCCTGGTGCTGAGCACCGATCCGGCCCACTCCCTGGCCGACAGTTTCGACCAACCCTTGGGCCACGAGCCGGTGGAGGTCAAACCCAACCTCTGGGGAGCGGAGCTGGATGCCCTGCAGGAGCTGGAACTGAACTGGGGATCCGTCAAGGCCTACATCACGCAGGTGTTGCAGGCCCGCGGGCTGGACGGCGTGCAGGCGCAGGAGCTGGCGGTGCTGCCGGGGATGGACGAGATCTTTGCCCTGGTGCGGGTCAACCGCCACTACGACGAAGGCAAGTTCGATGTGCTCATCATCGACTCAGCCCCTACTGGCACGGCTTTGCGCCTCCTCAGCTTGCCCGATGTTTCCGGCTGGTACATGCGCAAGTTCTACAAACCTTTACAGGGGTTGGCGCGGGTGCTGCGCCCTATTGCCGAGCCGATTGTTAAAGGGCTAACCGGGATCCCCCTGCCAGATGACCAGGTGCTAGATGCCCCCTACGAGTTCTACCAGAAGATCGAGCGGCTAGAGCGCATCCTTACCGACAACCGCATCACCTCAGTGCGCCTGGTCACCAACCCCGAAAAGATGGTGATCAAGGAGTCCCTGCGGGCGCATGCCTACCTCAGCCTCTACGGCGTCGCCACCGATTTGGTGATCGCCAACCGCATTTTGCCAGAAGGGGTGGTGGATCCCTACTTTGCCGCCTGGAAGGCTGCCCAGCAGAAGTATCGCCAGCAGATCCACGAGGACTTTGCTCCTCTACCGGTGGTGGAGATCCCGCTTTACCCCGAGGAGCTGGTGGGGTGGGACGCCCTGGCCCGCCTGAAAAAGGATCTCTGGGGAGACCGCAACCCGGCGGAGGTGTTCTACGCTGAGCAGACAATGCAGGTGGTTACCGACAACGGCCAGTACCGCCTAGACCTCTACTTGCCCGGGATCCCCAAAGAGCAGGTGGAGCTGAGCAAAACTGGCGACGAGCTCAACATCCGCATTGGCAACCACCGCCGCAACCTGGTGTTGCCCCAGGCTCTAGCGGCCATGAAGCCGGCACGAGCCAAAATGGAAGAGGACTACCTGCGCATTCACTTTGCCGCCTGAGGGAGCTGCTAGCGGGGAATACCTATCTCTGGAGGCTGTGATGCACCATCCCGCGCATCCATCGCCAACCGTGGCCCCCATCCATGTGGTGGGCGGGGGGCTGGCAGGGACAGAAGCCGCCTGGCAAATCGCCCAACTGGGGGTGCCTGTTATCCTCTCGGAGATGCGCCCTGTGCGGCAAAGCCCGGCCCACCATACGGATCTACTGGGAGAGCTGGTGTGCAGCAATTCCTTCGGGGCCATAGCCAGCGATCGAGCGGCAGGGCTGCTTAAGGAAGAGCTGCGCCAACTGGGATCTCTGGTGATCGCCACCGCGGATCGCCACGCTGTGCCGGCAGGGGGGGCCCTAGCTGTGGATCGGGCTCGCTTTAGCCAGGCCCTGACAGAAGCCATTGCCAACCATCCTCTCATTACCCTGCGCCGGGAGGAGGTGACCGAGATCCCAGAAGGGATAGCTGTCCTCTGCACCGGCCCCCTGACCAGCGAGCCCCTAGCCAAGGCGCTGCAAGCCTTCACCGGCCTGGAATACCTGAGCTTTTTTGACGCTTCCAGCCCCATTGTTACCGGGGATTCCCTCAACCGCGCAGTAGTGTTTCAGGCTTCTCGCTACGACAGAGGAGAGGCGGCCTACCTCAACTGCCCTATGACAGAGGCGGAGTACGAGCGCTTCTGGCAGGCGCTGGTGGAGGCAGAACAGGTGCCCCTTAAGGATTTTGAAAAAGAGGAGCGCAAGTTTTTCGAGGGCTGCCTGCCCATTGAAGAAATGGCCCGCCGCGGCAAAGACACCCTCCGCTTTGGGCCCTTGAAGCCGGTGGGGCTGGTGGATCCCCGCACGGGATCCCGGCCCTATGCGGTGGTGCAGCTACGCCAGGAGGACCGAGCAGGCAAGCTGTGGAACCTGGTGGGCTTTCAGACCAATCTGAAGTGGGGAGAACAGCAGCGGGTCTTTCGCCTCATCCCCGGCCTGGAAGCAGCGGAGTTTGTCCGCTTTGGCGTGATGCACCGCAACACCTTTTTGAACTCGCCGCAGCTTTTGCTGCCTACGTTGCAATTTCGCCGCCGTCCGACCCTGTTGGCTGCCGGCCAGTTGGTGGGCACTGAAGGCTACGCCTGCGCCGTGGCGGGGGGGTGGCTGGCCGGACAGAACGCCGCTCGCCTGGCTCTGGGGCTGCCTTTGATCACGTTGCCGCCGGAGACGATGATGGGATCCCTGTTTCAGTTCATCAGCAGCGCCGATCCCAAGTACTTCCAGCCCATGCCAGCCAATTTTGGCCTCTTGCCGGAGCTGGAGGGGCAAAAGGTTCGCAGCAAACAAGAGCGCTATGGTCGTTACCGGGATCGCGCCTTGGCTGCCCTGGCGGCAACGGGGCTGGTGCGCCAGGTGCAAACTGCCTGAGTTCCTTACCCTCCAAGCGCAAACGGCTGGCTAGCCTGGATTGACATACTCCCCGCCCTGAAGGGCATTCGCGACAGCGGGCCGTAGGCCGGGGATTCTCGTTCTTGGTTCCACAAGCGCACTTACCATGTCAGGTTGCCCCTTCATGGCAGCGGTGCCGCTCTCCCCAAGCGTTCCCCCTTCCGGGGCGGTTCCCTCCTCGCGCCAGCGGCGGGGAGCGCTTTGCCCTGAGGTAC